>WQRT01000078.1 GCA_009786625.1 Treponema sp. | reverse complement strand
CCGGCCGACAAGGACGAAGTTGAAAGCGATAAAGTTTCTGCCATAAAAGATTCTTATTCGCAGCTCAATCTCGACTGCATTGTGGTTATAGGCGGTAACGGAACAAATACCACGGGCTACAAGCTCGCGCGTGAAGGCCTCAATGTTATAGGGCTTCCTAAAACAATTGATAACGATATATTCGGCACAGACAGGACGTTCGGTTTTCATTCCGCGCTTGCCATCGGAACGGAGGCGATCGACCGTCTTCACTCAACGGCGCAGAGCCACAGCCGTGTCATTGTAATTGAGCTTATGGGGCATAAGGCTGGCTGGCTTGCCCTTTACGCGGGTGTCGCCGGAGGCGGAGATGTAATTCTTCTTCCAGAAATCCCCTACGACATCAAGGTTATCGCCCGTCATCTCGAGAAACGCGCCAGAAGCGGTAAAACATTTTCCGTCGTGGTTGTCGCAGAAGGTGTAAAATCGATCGAAGAGACGGAAATGGACAAAAAAGACAGGAAGAAACACCGTCTTGAAAACGGTCCGTCCGTCGCTTACCGCGTCGCCCGCGAAATTCAGGAAAAAACCGGTTTTGAAACACGCGCGACCGTTCTTGGTTATGTCCAGCGCGGCGGCGTCCCGAGCGCTTCCGACCGCGTTCTTGCCACAAGCCTCGGCGTTGCCGCTTCGGAGCTTCTGGCAAACGGCAAATACGGCAGAATGGTCGCTCTTACCGGGAATGATGTCGGCTCTGTCGATCTGAGCGTTCCCGAAGGAAAAGTAAAAAGCGTCCCATCCGATTATTATATGATCGATACTGCCAGAGCGGTTGGAACCTGTATGGGCGCCGATTAATTCGCACATTTTCTGCTAATATGTAAATTATCATTATTTCTTGACAACTGCATATCTCCATGTTATAAATATCAGAGTATTTTATTCTTAGGAGGAGTTAATATGAGGAACAAGATGAGGTTTTTTCTTGTTTTAGCAGTGTTATGCTGCGTGGTTACGGTCTTGTTTACAGGCTGTAATAGAACAGGTGGAAGGAGCGGCGATCCGAATTATCCAATCAACATTACCATTTTCCACGAGACAGGTAATCATCCGCAGCCTGCCGCTAATCACCCTATGTATGAATACCTGAAGACCAGGCTTAATGCTACCTTCACATGGGATATTCTCGTAGGCGACATCGCTCAGAGACGCGGTACAATGATTGCCGGCGGCGACTACCCCGATATTATGGAATTAAGGGGAAATGAATGGATTGATGCGGGCGCTTTAATTCCTCTCGAAGATCTTATTGAACAGTACGGCCCCAGAATCAGAGCTCATTACAATGAAGTCTGGGACAAAATGAGATCAGCGGACGGCCACATTTACTACCTTATCAATTTCGGTGTAATTCAGGGGCTCGACCACAGACCGAATTATGACGGAACAGCTTTCTGGATTCAAAAGGAAATTTTGAAGGAAGCCGGTTATCCAAGAATTTCAACACTGGATCAATATTTCAGTTTGATTGAAAACTACTACAGAAGAAACCCGACCATCAACGGCCAGCCCACCATTCCGTTTACAATTCTTACCCACGACTGGCGCGCGTTTGAGCTTTGGAATCCCCCGAACTTCCTCGCAGGTAATCCCAACGACGGTAACGGCGTTGTTAATCCGCAGACACATGAATACAAAACATTCTTTACAATGGATATTTCCAAACGCTGGTTCCAGTATCTGAACGGCCTTAATGCCCGCGGTCTTGTAGACAGGGCCGGCTTTACCGATAACTACGACCAGTATCAGGCGAAAATCGCCGCCGGACGTTTGCTTGGGCAGAGCGTTCAGGGCTGGCAGTTTATGTATTCAGCGGATATGCAGAACAGGGACCGCGGCGAAAATAACCGCACAATGGCTCCTCTCGCTATTACATTTGACGAGAGCATCCGCCCCTGGTACCGCAACAGGACAATCCCGAACCTTCTTAGAGGTATGGGTATCAGCGTCAGCGCGAAAGATCCTGTAAGAATCATCCGCATGATTAACGAATTGCTTTCGGAAGATGTTCAGAAAACATTGTACTGGGGCGTCGAAGGACAGCACTGGCAGCTCAACGCGCAGGGCGTTCCTTACCGCACACAGGCGCAGAGAGACAATTGGCAGAACGATAACTGGCAGACCCAGAACCGCGCAAGNCTTATGGATGATATTTTCCCGAAAGTCCAGGGTTCTTTCTCAGACGGTTATCCCGCAGATCTGAACGATTTCTTCCCGGAACGCCAGGCTACTCTTCTTCCCGAAGACAGAGAACTTCTTGAAGCATACGGAGTCGGAGGCACCAACCAGTTAATGGATCCGGATCCGAGACCCAACAATGTTTGGTTCCCGAGCTGGAGTATGGCGCCGCCTCCTGACGGATCGGCAGCCCAAATCGCTCTTACCCGCTGCGAGCAGACCATGAANCAGCGTCTGCCCCAGATCATTCTTGCGACACCCGCAAACTTTGAAAGATTGTGGAATGANTATGTGCAGGAAATGAATGTTACAAACCGTCTCGCAGATTATGAGGCGTATATGCAGCAGGCTCTCAACCAGCGCATCAGAGATTGGACCCGCTAGTTAATAAATAATATTTTTGCGGAGGCGGATTTTCCCGCCTCCGTTTTTTTACNCTAAAAAGGCGGTCNTATAATGAATACCACAACCACATTTGTCATTTTTATAATTATGGTGCTCATGATGGGAGTCGTTATATTTGCGACCAACAAAAGAAAAGATTTTTTATTTAAATTAAACAGGCAGCGGCAGCTTCTTTACATGAGTCTGCCTATCGTTCTTTATATCGTGCTTTTTACATATGTCCCCCTTTGGGGCTGGACAATGGCGTTTCAAAATTTCCGGCCTGCGAAATCGTTTTCAAATCAGGATTGGGTCGGAATTTTCTGGTTTAAATTCCTTTTTGAAGATCAGGTGTTCTTAAGAACCATACGGAACACTGTCGCGATGAGCTTTATTAACACCAGCCTTGGTTTTATTACGGCTATCGGTTTAGCGCTTCTTCTTAACGAAGTCAGAGTGGTTTTATTCAAACGTTTGATCCAAACAATTTCATATCTTCCTCACTTTCTTTCCATGGTTATTGTAACAGGACTTGTTTCGTCGATGCTTTCGACAGACGGAGGAGCGATTAACAGCGCGTTTATGGCGCTTGGTTTTATTAAAGAGCCGATTTTATGGCTCGCCGAACCGAATTATTTTTGGGGTATAATCGGCGCGACGTATGTATGGAAAGAAGTCGGCTGGAATACAATTATATATCTTGCGGCGATGGCGGGAGTCGATCCCAATTTATACGAAGCCGCGGAAATTGACGGCTGTAACAGATACCAGAAGATGTGGCGAATCACTCTTCCCTCTATTAAACCGACAATTATTATATTGCTGATAATGAGTATCGGGCGTATTCTTGATGCCGGTTTTGAAATGCAGTACCTGCTTAGAAACGGGCTTGTCGCCGATGTGTCAGATACCATCGATGTATATGTGCTTATTTTCGGTCTTAGCCGTTCTAATTTTTCACTTGCCACCGCGGCCGGTATGTTNAAGAATATCGTGAATATAACATTAATATTTATCGCNAACGAGATCGCCAAAAGGGCGGGAGAGGAGCGCCTGGTATGAAAATTAAACAGTCAACCTTGTCNAAAGCGGAAAATATTATTTTTCACACAATTAACTCGGCTTTCCTGATTCTTATCGCTTTTATTACATTGTACCCTTTTTGGAATACTATAATGATGTCTATCAATGACGCGTCGGATTCTCTCCGGGGCGGCATTACATTTTGGCCCAGAAAATTCAGTATGTTTAACTACCAAGTGCTTTTCCAGACCAACGCCATACCCCGCGCGTTTTTTGTTTCTGTAGCGAGGACTTCGATAAATCTTGTTACAAGCGTTTTCTTTACCGCGATGATCGCGTTTGCATTGTCCCGCCAGGAATTTGTTATGCGCAAACCTTTCACGCTTATTATCGTGCTATCCATGTATATCAACGCGGGGCTTATTCCCACATACTTTTTAATCCGCAGTCTTGGAATGGTTAACTCNTTCTGGGTTTATATTATCCCGGGAGTTGTAAACGCGTTTAACTTTGTCGTTATGCGGACATATATGCGNACAATACCGGAAAGCATTATTGAATCCGCCCGNATAGACGGTTACGGAGACTTTTACATATTTGTGCGGATCATTCTGCCGCTGTGTCTTCCCGTTCTNGCGACTATCGGTCTTTTCGTCGCCGTNGGTTCNTGGAACGCGTGGTTTGACACGATGATTTACAATTCCGGCAATGTGAATCTGCATACCCTTCAATACAAGCTGATGGAATACCTTCAATCAAGCCAGGCGCAGGGACGAGGCGCGGGAGACGCCGGAGCGATGGGGCTTGCCGCTCAGGCGGGAGCCGTGTCTTCCATGGTAACCCCCATGAGCATACGCGCCGCGATTACAGTTATCGCCGCTACACCCATTCTGGTTATTTATCCTTTCATGCAGCGTTATTTTGTAGTCGGTTTAAATGTCGGCGGCGTTAAAGAGTAAGAATCAATTCTTGATGCGTTTTTGATGTTTTAAATTATTTCATTTTTTCATTCAGTCTGAACGACGGGCAATGAGCGCCCGCCGCTCTGAACACCTCAGCAGACGGCAGGTTCCGGCACTTTATCCCGAACTTTTCACAGGAACGCGGAAATTTCGGCTCCCATGTCACCTTGAAATATTCACANTTAAGGCAATTNGGGCGTTTCTGCGGAGTTGGATTTTCCGTGTATGATGTGCCGCTCATTTATAAGTTCATATATTACGAAACATATANAAATCTACACCGCGGCTGCTATGCGCTCATCCACCAGTTCGCTAATTATTTGAATAGGGGTTTGGTGNGTTGCCAATGCGCGGGTTATTATNTAATCTGCGGCCGTCGGTTTTAATATGTTTAATAATTCTCTTTGGTAGATAAACACATCAGGTTTATCAAAATTANCTTTCGGAGCNGTTTTGGTTAATTCCTCATCAAGTGCATCCGCTTCTTCTTCTGTCATATACGCCATATTAATCTCCTATATTTTATTATACCCGGTTTTTGGCAAATATTCTTTTCTGCATTTCATCGCATGAAAAATGTTTATCTGTTCTTCGCTAATACGATTATAGAAAATCTCTATCGGATTACCGCTTTTATTAAAACCTACCAGAATATATTTGTTCTCATATTCTTCTAAAATACCGCTGCAAATAGGGTATTGAGACATTATAGCTTTATTCAATTCTTTCAACAAGTATTTAATTTCTCAGGATTCGGCGGAACGTTTTAAAGCAAGGTGTCGTGGAAACAGTTTTTGATTATACAATGTTATACTAAAACAGCGTATGGCGTAAATTATTAATAAATGGACTAGTCTCGTATATCATGCTTTGCAAAATTTTTATTTTCGTTGACAGCGCCGCATACTCAATATATACTTCCTGACAAGAATATGAATTATTCTTATATACCAGCGAAAGGAGATTTTAATTATGAACGATTTATACACATCAATAGTAAAACTTGATTTTCAGTATGCGCACAGGTTTATGAACTGGCCGAGAGAGGCAAAACACCTTCACGGGCATTCGGGGCTTTTGGAAATTGAACTTGAGGATAAAGTTGATCCGGTAACCGGGTACGCGCACGCGTGTAAAGAAGGGTTTAAAAAAGCGTGGGAGGTTGTTGATCATTTCCATCATGCGACATTGTTTCAGGAAGGCGATCCGCTTCTTGACGCGGTTCTTGCCGTTTACAAAAAAGAGGGGATTTGTAATGATCCCGAGAATTGCGTTCCTTTAAAAAAGATCGATAACCCTCTTGCATGGTCATACCCGGAGTACAGAATAATTGTTACAAAAAAAGTCTCTACCTGCGAAAATCTTTGCGAACTTTTTTACGCGCTTCTTAAAGATAAAATGCCGATTAAAAAGATAACCATGCGTTCATCCAGCATAAACGCGGCAAGTAAATGCTTTAAGTAGAATCGCTATTATTTTGTAACGCGGTTTGCAGACACAGAGCAAACCCTTTAGGCATACATTTCCTCCGCCGATAATGAAGTGGAGGATTGTGTGTCCATATTTTCAACTTTTAAACATAGATTTGACACAGATGACGGGTTTAAAAACCGGACATTTGCCGTTGTTTTATCGATAACTCTGGGGCTTTGCAGTATATTGCTCTGTTTCTCCCTTTTTTCCGCGCTTTTTGGACCGGGTTTTTTCCCCGCCGCTCCCGGAAAATTTTTCACACGATCTTTCGGGATTTTGTCGCTCTTGATTCCCGCTCATTTCGCGTACGCGGCGTTTATTCTTGCCGATCCGAAATGGCGGCCTGACCGAATTTTCCTTTTAAGCGGAATCATTTTCCCGTTTCTGACGCTGGCTGTTGGGTTCGCTTTTATCCGCGATTACGATATCCGTTCCGCGCAGTTCGCTTTTTTAAATTTTACCGGGAAAACCGGTTTCAGTCTTTTGATCATTTTTATCACTGTAATTGAGGCGCTTCTTTTACAGGTGTTTAAAACAGTTCTTTTCCGTAATATTAATAATTCTGCCGCAGTCCGTAACACGCCGCTGCTTTCGCCTCCCGATAATAACGCCGCTAAATCAGCGCCAATCGAGGTTTATACAGGATATAATCAAAATAAAATATACGAAGATGATGAAAGCGATGTTGAAGAGCTTGCTGTAGAATCATTGCCAAGTTCTCAAGGATTTGGTTCTGATGAATCATTTGATTCTAAAGAATCATCTGGTTCTAAAGAATTAAAAGACGATGAACTGTCTGAGGAAGATGATCTTTGTGTATTGGAACCTGTCGGCGGATTATCAACGGATGATGATGAATCAGAGACACCGGATGAAGATGATGAAATTTACGAAGAGCCGGACACGGAAGACATTGATGCTGTTACACGCGCCCTGGAAGAAGCGGAGGCGGCCGCTGTAAAACACGGCGAGCAGGTGCGCAAAAAAAATTCGTTATCGATTAATTCGCGCAAGAAATACAGGGTTCCTGTTGATATTCTTAATGAGTACCCCGACGGCGAATATTGGGTTATAGATCAGGCTACGCGGGACGCTGCTATCGCGCTTAAAGAAACGCTTGAGGAGTTTAAAATACAGGCTGAAGTTACCGGTATCAGAAAAGGGCCTGTTATTACCATGTTTGAAATTCTTCCGGCATCCGGCGTGAAGCTTTCAAGGATCACTAGTTTACAGGATAATATCGCGCTGCGCCTTGCCGCTTCTTCTGTTCGTATTGTCGCGCCGATTCCCGGTAAGCGCGCAGTCGGTATCGAAGTCCCAAACGCGAAACGAAATATTGTTTCCTTTAAAGAAATTATCGAAGATGAACTTACACGTTCCGGCAAACGTATGGAAGTCCCCCTGATAATGGGAAAAGATATAACAGGCGAAGCGCAGACTGTCGATCTTGTTCAAATGCCGCATCTATTAATAGCGGGCGCGACAGGTTCGGGTAAATCGGTATGCGTCAATTCGATTATTTTATCAATATTATATCAACTGCATCCGGCTGAATGTAAACTAATGCTTATCGATCCGAAAATTGTGGAACTAAAACTTTACAATGATATTCCGCATTTATTAACGCCTGTTATAACAGAGCCGAAAAAAGCGTTTCAAGCGCTTCAATATTGCATTTACGAAATGGAGAGGCGTTACGCGTGTCTTGATTCTGTGGGAGTACGCGATATCCGCAGTTACAATAAACGCATAAAAGAAAAAAATATCGCCGCGGAACATATGCCTTATATCGTGGTTGTAATTGATGAGTTCGCCGACCTTATGTCAACTACAGGCAAGGAGCTTGAATCAACAGTAGCCAGATTGGCATCGATGAGCCGCGCNGTCGGCATCCATCTTGTNCTTGCGACNCAGCGTCCTTCGATCGATGTGATCACAGGNCTTATAAAAGCGAACATTCCAAGCCGCATCGCGTTNATGGTCGCAAGCAAAATTGACAGCCGTATCATCATCGACATGATAGGAGCCGAAAAACTTTTAGGCAAAGGCGATATGCTTTATTCAGGAGTAGTCGATCCTTTCCCAATCCGAATGCAGGGCGCGTTTATTTCCGAAGAAGAAGTTGAAGCCGTTGTTGAGCATGTTAAAACATTCGGTAAGCCTGATTACATTGACGAAGAAATTTTCTTTGAAGAAGAAGAGGAAGATTCCGGTATGTCGCTCTTTACCGAAGGAGGAGATCCGCTTTATGAAAAAGCGCTTGAAATTGTAATGCAGCAGGGTAAAGCGAGCGCCAGTTATATTCAACGTAAATTGAAAATAGGCTTTAACCGTTCCGCAAGATTGATAGACGAAATGGAACATAACGGCGTTGTAGGTCCTGTGAACGGAAGTAAACCAAGAGAACTCCTTCGCGGATTCGTATAAATAAAAGTAATTCCTTTAATCTGCGTTTTAAACTTGCCTCTAACATAAAATTTTCTTAAATTATTAATAACTAACCTATATATATGTTATTTATGGAGGATTTATGAAATCGAGGAAATTTACGGAAATTACCGCAATTGACCATGATAAACTCATTGGTACAAGGTGGATTAGCTGGAGCGAGTTTGTGGGNGACAGGATGACAATGGAGTTTGTTGACAAATCAAATTGCATCTACACATCAAAGCCCAGAAAATATCCAATGAAATATTCTGTCCTGGGAGGCCAGATATTGTTCAAGGAAATTGAAGGAACATTCGTTCTCAGGGGGAATGTGCTTTTTAGCAATGACATTCCTGTTTTTGAAAAAGCGGCGTAATGAAAATTTATATCAATGCCGCGGTTAGATACATGGCTGCGGCTTTTTTACAGAACTCTGTGCGCTCCTGAAATTTCAAAACAATAATCGCCGAGTTTTTCTATGCGGCGGACAAGATCAATAAATAATAATTCTGTTTTTACATTTTTTCCCGCTTCTATTCGCTTCCGTCCGAGTTTTTGCAATTTCTTGCGTCCCTTGTCGATACTATCNTCAAGCTCGGCGGCGCGTATTCCCTGATTCGGCAGCGGGTTGCGTCCAAGCTGGTTTTCNAGCAGCACNAGGAATTCTTCAACCTGTCCGACATATGGGAAAAGGTCTGCCATTTCTTTTGGTTTAAAAACACAATCTTTACTGACGCTGTTTTCCAATAAAAGGCTTATATTGTAACATTCATCGCTCATTGATTCAAGCGCGGCGATGACTTGCAGTAAATACGAAACGCGCTTTTCGGTTTTACGGTTCAGCTTTACTCCTGAACACTCAACAAAGAAATTACTGAGCGTCTCCCGCATCTCATCGATGTATTCTTCTTTCTTTTGTAATTCTTCGCACAACTGTTTAACGGTTTCTTTTTTATCGCTTGAGTCTTCACCGATGCTGCGAAGCACAGTACAGAAACGCGAATACATGCAAGAAACAATACCTGCCATATCGCTTATTTCTTTTTCCACGCGCATGATATTTAATGCTGGTGAATCGGCAATCGCTGTGGAAAGATACGTGAACCTGTAATGCCCGTCTTTTGGATCGGCTTTCTTTTCGCGGATAATAAATGTTATAAATTTCGCGTAATGTTTGATGAACGGCAGGAACAATATTACATTTAACACTTTAAACATTGTATGGAGCATGGCAAGATGAGTGGTGACCGCGATATTACCGGCCGCTATTACCGCTGTGGGATTTCCCGGAACCATTACATCAATCAGCGCCAGAATAGGCACAAGAAGCGGAAGCGACCAGCACGCGCCTGCAACGTTAAAAATAACGTGAGACATTCCGGCGCGCATCGCGTCTGTTTTCCCGCCGATTGCCGCAAGTATGCCGTCTGTCGTAGTGCCGATGTTCGCGCCGAGGATCATTCCGGCCGCCATCTCATAAGTGATGATGTTGTTATAAGCCATCGTCATGATAATCGCGACAGCGGCTGTAGATGAATTGATAAGGACGGTCATCAAAAGGCTTGTACCGAAGCCGATTAGTACTGCGATAAATCCCATATCTTTAAAAGCGCCGATGGCGTCAAAGTTAATTACCTGATTTATTTTTCCCATTTCATCGGCAAGGTAATAAAGCCCTAAAAATAAAAAACCGAAACCGAATAAAAATTCTCCCCACGCTTTATATTTCCAGTTGATTATCTTTAAAAGAAACCCTATGCCGATTGCCGGAATCGCGAGGCTGTCAATACTTATTTTGAAACCGATTAGCGAGATGATCCACGCAGTCAGAGTCGTGCCGATGTTCGCGCCGAAAAGAACGCTGATGGCCTGAGTAAGCGAAAGAAGCCCGGCGTTTACAAACGAGACTACCATAACGGAAACCGCCGATGATGACTGAACAATCGCCGTCACAAGGAAACCAGTGAGTACGCCGATAAAGCGGTTGCTGGTCATAAAATTCAAAGTCTTGCGCATCCGCTCGCCGGCGCTTTTCTGCAGCCCGTCGCTCATTGTCTGCATACCGAACAGGAACATGCAAAGCCCGCCGGTCATGGTTAATACAAGTGATACTATACCCATATATAAATATAGTATTACATTAATTGATAATTTACCAGATAGCCTCTAGCCCCTGTCCGCGGTTTTCGTTAACATTAGATAATGGAATCAAACATAAAAGAATCTATCGGGAATTTAATTGGCAACATCAGAAATTTAATTTCTGTTGACGCGAAAAAACTGGAATACATTATCGCGGCTCAGATCGCGGGCGGGCACGTAATTCTTGCCGATTCTCACGGAGTGGGTAAGACTTCTCTTGCGCGGGCGCTGGCGCAGTCAATCCGTTGGCGGCCTGAGGATCTCGCCGTTATCTCAGACGCAAATAAAGAAAACAAATTAAATACCGTTAAAATGGAAGGTTTTAACCGTATTCAATGTACTGTCGATCTTCTTCCTCAGGATATACTCGGGTTTAACCGTTTTGCCGGAAACACGGGGGAGATGATCTTTAACAAAGGGCCGGTGTTCGCGCACTTTGTTCTCTGTGATGAAATCAATCTTCTAACTCCAAAGACGCAGGGAAGTTTTTTCCAAGTGATGGAAGAACAGAGCGTGACAATCGAAGGTAAGCTCTATCTTTTATCCGATCCGTTTTTTATTATCGCTACTATGAACCTGAAGGGCGTTCATCTTTTTCCGCTTCCTGTTCCGCAGCTTGATCGTTTTATGATCCGTCTTTCGCTTGGTTATCCTTCATCAGAGGATGAGACGGAAATTATTAACAGGCACGGCAAGACCGACGCTTGGGAAAATTTTTCCAGCGTAATCGACAGCGCAGATTTGATCCGCTGGAAGAAAATGGTGGACGAAGTGCATATGCATCCTGATGTTACTGAGTATCTTGTTAAGTGCGTCAGGTTCACAAGGGTACATCCCGATATTGAAACTCCTGCCAGCCCTCGCGCCGGCGTGCGCATCTCAAGGCTCGCGAAGTCTTTGGCTCTTTGCCGCGGCATGGATTACGTTCCTGTCGATATTATCAAAGAAATTTATATTCACGCGATGGCTCACCGAATCATTACGCGCGACCCGTCAATTCCGCCTGAAGCTCCTTTGCAGAGCATA
>WQRT01000077.1 GCA_009786625.1 Treponema sp. | reverse complement strand
AACCCCTGATCGTTTTCAATCTCAGTTGACCCGTCTCTGTTCACTTCAAAGTGAACCGGTATTATCGCGTCAACCGCCTGTGCGCTTTCGCGCATATCCCGCAGAGTGCTTTGAAGCACATAAAAATTTCCCCGGTATGATGTTGAAACATTATCATGAATCCGCGGAGCGCCGGCAAGAAGAATCGATGCTCTTACTTCATTACGGACAAGCCCTACATATCTTCCGTTATCATACCTGCGCCAGTCCGACCGTTCAATAATCGAGTAAGCTCCCAAGTTCGGCGCGTTTAAAACGACAGCCTGCGGAAAACTCTGTGCGCATAAAGTAACAAAAAAGAAAAGAAACAAACATACACGCGGCAAAACAACCATACTATTATCATCGGCGCAAAAAAGCGAAAGAAAAAACCAAAACAGTTAGTGAGGTTAGTCATAAAAATTCTTAAATGTTCGTTTAGTTCGCAGCTAATTGATATTAATCAAAACCGCCGTTTTTCCGCCCATAAACCCAGCGCGGGATTCGGCACAAAGAAAATCCTCTCGCCGTTGACATCGTTCCAGCCTGATGAGAGTTTACTTACATCGTAATGCCGCTTTGCTTCCTGTAAGTCGCCCCATTCAAAACCGACGGACTCGATTTCTTTTCTTGTGATTTTATCTCCCGGGCAGTAGCGCACGGTAAAACGGTTTTCGCTGGAACCGTGAATCAGGTGGGCGGCCGCGCTCAGGTTGTTTCCAAGTTCCTCGTCCGCTGCGGCTTTGGCGAGAATCTCCTTAGCGGGACGGTAACCGTGTTTGCGGATAAGAGAGTCGATGCCCTGATCCTCGCCGAAACGTTCAAGCGCAGGAGCCATGATTAAAAGTTCGCCGCCGTCCGCTATCACCATGCGGGTGCGGTAAACAGCCTTGTTGCCAAGCCATGTTGTGCGGTATTCTTCGGGTTCTAGGTAGACAACAGCTTTGTTAACCGGTTCATCCATCAGGTTAACGTTTACATCCTGCGATAAAACCGCCGCTTTTTCAAAACATTCCCTGCCGAAACCGATGAAAAGACCCCGAACGGCAAGGGAACCGCGCTCTTTACCGGCTCTAGCGGCTTCACTTTCGGAACGCGCTGAGATAACGGTAAGCGCCCACAGAACCGGCGGAAGCTCATTTTGAAAGCGTTTGAAACCTTCATCAAAGAGAGCGCGTACCGGGGTGTCAGCCCTTCCCATTATTTTTTCCATACCGAAAGCTGCTCCGGCAAAATGGCTTTTATCGATTGCTTCTTTTCCGCCTGTGCCGACAAAAATATTTTTCGCGTGATTCGCCATACCGGCTACTTCATGCGGGACTACCTGCCCGATGCTTAATGCGAGGGAAAAATCGCCGGCGCCTTTCCGTAAAACTTTATTAACCTGAACAGGCCAGTCGTAGCGAACCGCGCCCTGAGACGCTTTCTCCACCCAATCTGCCTCAAGCCTTCCTAGCTCCGTTATGCCGTTCCTCCAGTCGTGAACAAGGAATTTTTCCTTTGGAGTGGAACCGAACATCCGCGTAAGCTCGGTATCGTTCATAGCCATGTGGGTTCCAAGCGCCGGGAGCACCGCGCCTAATCTATCAGAGAGCCTTCGTGCGGCGATCTCCGTAAAAAATCCGGCACGTGAGTGAAAGCGCGTAACATCAGGCGGAAGGATAATCACCCTGCCGCTGTCATTAATATCAGATAACGCCTTTGATAAAGCGTCTGTAAAAAGATCCTCAAGTTCCTGATCGCTTATATCTTTATCTGCTCCGCCTGCGGCGATGTATGTTTTATCCATAGTGCAATCCTCTTTGCGGTTTTATTATTTTATGGTATTATAACACAGGAGTATAAAATGGCAAATGCTGATATCGGCCTTATCGGGCTTGCGGTTATGGGTGAAAACCTTGTTTTAAATTTGGAAAGTAAGGGTTTTTCTGTCGCGGTTTACAACAGGACAACATCGAAGGTTGACGAGTTTACTTCCGGCCGCGGAAAGGGTAAAAAAATTACCGGCTGCCATAGTCTTAAGGATTTGGCTGATTCGCTGGCTTCTCCGCGCAAAGCGATGATCATGGTAAAAGCGGGGCAAGCGGTTGACGACACAATTGAGCAGCTTCTCGGCGTTTTTGAAAAAGGCGACATTATTATAGACGGCGGCAATTCCAATTATCAGGACACCATGCGCCGCACATCTTACGTTGAATCGAAAGGTCTTTTATATATCGGAACAGGCGTATCAGGCGGCGAGGAAGGAGCGTTGAAAGGACCTTCTATCATGCCCGGAGGTTCGGCCGCCGCATGGCCGTCCGTAAAACCGATGCTGCAGGCGATAAGCGCAAAAGTTATGCAAGCGGGAGTTGAAGCCCCCTGCTGCGACTGGGTAGGTGAAAACGGCGCGGGGCATTTTGTAAAAATGGTGCATAACGGAATCGAATACGGAGATATGCAGTTAATCTGCGAAACATATGACTTAATGAAAAACGCGCTCGGACTTTCCTGTGATGAAATGGGTGATGTGTTTGACGAATGGAACTCAAGCTCGCTTGGAAGCTATCTAATCGAAATAACAAGGGATATTTTACGCTTCAAAGACGATGACGGTAAACCGTTAGTTGAAAAAATTCTTGATACGGCGGGGCAGAAAGGAACAGGTAAATGGACCGGCATCGCCGCCTTAGAGTTCGGCGTTCCGCTTACATTGATAGGCGAGGCGGTTTTCGGGCGCTGCCTTTCCGCGGCAAAAGATGAACGCGTAAAAGCCGCGAAAACATTTACGCCTCCGGTTAAAAATTCACCCGCTGACAAAAAGGCTTTTATAAAAGATCTTGAAAAAGCGTTGTACGCTTCTAAAGTCGTGTCCTACGCTCAAGGTTATCTTTTAATGAGGGAAGCGGCGAAAGAGTATAAATGGAACCTTAATTACGGAGGCATCGCCCTTATGTGGAGAGGCGGCTGTATTATCCGCTCTGTCTTCCTTGGAAAAATTAAAGAAGCGTTTGATAAAAAACCGGATTTGGAAAATCTGTTACTCGATCCGTTCTTCGCGAAAAATATCGAAGATGCTCAAGGCTCATGGAGGAGGGTAGTGTCCGCCGCCGTTCAAAACGGAATTCCGGCGCCGGCTCTCGCAAGCGCTCTTTCCTACTTTGACGGTTACCGAAGCGAAAGGCTGCCCGCGAATCTTTTGCAGGCGCAAAGGGATTATTTCGGCGCTCACACTTACGAAAGACTGGATAAACCGCGCGGAGAATTTTTCCACACCAACTGGACAGGCCGCGGCGGAACAACCAGCGCAAGTACGTATTCGGTGTAGTTAGGTCTGTCCACAAACTCTTGTTAGTTTGCGGACAGTTATTTTCTTCTTATAAACTTTTGCGTAACAGGTTCGAAGTTTTCAAGCAGGAGAGAGCGTTTAAAAAAATCTGTTTCCTCAGGCAGATCTATAGTCACGTCTAAATTTTCTTCTTCAGCCTTTTCGATAATTTTCGCGAGCAGAGTTTTACCAATTCCCATGCCGCGGTATTCAGGTTTTACTTCGAGGGTTTCGATGTGCAGAACCATATTTACAATCGCGGCTTTTATTGTTCCCGCGTTTCCGCCGTCCGCTGTTTCGGCGGTTATAATAAATTTGCCGGATGAAGAATCTGATTTTTCATCATTAAAGCAAAAATCTTCCAGCACTAAAGATGTGTTATCTTCAGGTTCCATGCCGATGGGTTCTAAACCCCATTCTTCCCTTAACGCGTTGTACCAGACGATTACTTCCTCTTTCATCTTCTGCTCTTTAAAGATGAACCACAATTTTTCGATTTCCGGGTATTGATCAAGCGTGTCGCGGAACGCGCGGAAAACGCCTTTGTTTCTGTTAAGGGCAGATGATAATTTTTCGCGGATTTCTTTATTTTTTAGACTGACGGCAAACTTTTCCATCAGGCGGTAGCCGTTACCTGAATCCCAATTAGGAATTGAAATGAAACGTTCATTGTCCTCAAAATCAGGTTCATCATCAAAGTCATGATTGTTTATATCGACGACGCAGCCTTCTTGAATATCAAGAAGAAAATCCCCGTCCTGATTTTCCATGTAAAAGAGAATGTCGTCCATAAGCGCTTTATCAAGCTCAAAACGCATAGGGCATTGTAGCATAAACTAAAAAAAAAATATACGATAAGCGTATGGAAGCAATGAAAAGAACCGCCGACTGCGGTTCACTGAGAAAAAGCGACGCCGGCCGCACGGTCATTTTAAACGGATGGGTTCACCGCAAGAGAAATCACGGCGGGATTTTTTTTATTAATTTAAGGGATCGTTACGGCATTACGCAGGTAACGGTCGATACCGAATCCAATACATCTCTTGCCGCGATCTGCGGCGAGCTTCGCAATGAATACTGCGTCGCCGCGGAAGGCAGAGTAAGCGCGCGCCCGGATGATATGATAAATCCTTCAATGGCTACGGGCGAAATTGAACTGCTCGCTTCAAATATCACTGTTTTAAATAAAAGCGAAGTGCTGCCTTTTCAGATTGACGAAGAGAGCAAGGCGAACGAAGAGCTGCGCTTAAAATACCGCTACCTTGATTTACGAAGCGCGGCCATGCAGGACCGCATAAGGCTGCGAAGCGATACTACATTCGCCGTGCGCGAATGGATGACAGCTAACGGTTTTTACGAAATTGAAACGCCGACTTTCATAAAATCCACTCCTGAAGGCGCGCGCGATTATCTTGTGCCGTCGCGGTTATATCCGGGGAAATTTTACGCGCTGCCGCAGTCTCCGCAGCTTTACAAGCAGATATTGATGGTTTCCGGTTTTGATAAATATTTTCAAATCGCGCGTTGTTACCGCGACGAAGATTCAAGGGGCGACAGGCAGCCTGAGTTTACACAGATCGATATNGAAATGTCTTTTGCGTCAAGGGACGATGTTCTTACAATGACAGAAGGCATGATGCGCCATGTATTCAAAAAAGTTTTAAATGTGGAACTGCCGCAAAAATTCCGCCGGCTTACATGGGAAGAAGCGATGGAACTTTACGGCAGCGATAAACCTGATCTTCGTTTTGACATGAAGCTGCTGGATTTCACTCCCTATGCGAATGCGGGAGGTTTTCAGGCTTTTAAAGACGCGCTGGCAAGCGGCGGGACAGTGAAAGCGTTAGTTGTAAAGGGAAAAGCAATTTTTTCACGCAAGCAAATTGAAGAGCTTGAAGCTCACGCGAAAATTTACAAAGCGAAAGGCATGGCGTGGATGAAAGTCACAGGCGGTGAGAAACCGGCAGAGGGTAAAGAAAAATTGATTTTGGAGGGGGGTGTCTCCAAGTTTTTTGCAGATAACGCGCAGGAAATTATAAATGGGCTTGGCGCGGAAAAAGACGATTTAATTTTGATGACCGCCGACGCTAACCGCAGGGTTGCCAATGTGTCGCTTGGAGCCGTGCGCTCCAAACTTGGGCGTGATCTCGGGCTTTGCGGCGCTGATACATTTGAGTTCGCGTGGATAATAGATTTCCCGATGTTTGAGTACAATGAAGAAGAGAAAAAGTGGGAAGCGGCTCATCACCTGTTTACATGGCCGCAGGAAAAATATCACGCAGCTATGGAAAGCGATCCCGGTTCCGTTAAGGGGGATTTATACGATCTTGTTTTAAACGGATATGAGCTGGCTTCCGGTTCCATTCGTATACATGACCCGCAGATGCAAAAACGTGTTTTCGAAATTGCCGGTATAAACCCCGCGGAAGCCGAGAAAAAATTCGGCTTTTTAACTGAAGCGTTCAAGTACGGCGCTCCTCCTCACGGCGGAATCGCTCCGGGACTTGACCGCCTTGTAATGATCATGGCGGGCGTTACATCGCTTAAAGATGTTATCGCCTTCCCGAAAAATTCTTTCGCGGTAAGCCCGATGGATGACTGCCCATCGGAAGTGGATCAGAAGCAGCTTGATGAACTCGGTATTATAATAAAAAAGTAACGATTTTTATTTGTGTCGAAAGGTCTAAAACCCCGCGGTTCGCGGAAGAGAAATCATCCTTCTTTTATTAAATGCTCCGCGAGTAATATTTTTTTATCTTCCGGTATCGGCGTGGATTCCTCTTTATTAAAATCGTAGTGTACAAGTACTGCGTTGCCTTTTACGCACAGGCGGTTTTCCTGCCAGGCTTCGTGGTAAACGGTAAAAGATTTTGTGCCGATCCTGGAAATGAATGTTCTGACTTCAATATCGTATTTTAAGAAAACCTGTTCGACATAATCGTAATCAATATGTGCAATTATAAGCGGGAAGGTCTTTTTTTCTACGCTTAGTTCGGGATCAAAAATTCTTATAATCGGAGTTCTTCCTGATTCAAACCAAAAACCGGGGACTGTGTTATTTACATGGCCGAGCGCGTCTAAATCCCCAAAACGCGGGTATATAGTAATTTTGAACATGGTTTATTATACAAAAACCGAAAAAAGCCATCAAGACAGGTTGAGTGAATTGATGTAAGTTTCGTACGCTCTCCGCGCCGCTCTTGCGTCTTCTTCGGATCTCGCGAGATTTGCCGTAACAGTGTCAATCTCGTTATCAAGTGCGGCAAGGCGGCGCAGGTATTCCTGTCCCTGCTGGCTTTGACCCGCGGCTTCAAGGTTGCGTCTTATTCTGTCCTGTTCGGTAATAAGGCGGGTTCTTTGCGCGTCTATGGTTCTTGTCTCGGCTTCAGCCGCGTCAACGGCGCGTCTTAATGTAACAGCTCTTGCAAGCGCTTCACGGACATTAGCGGGAATTTCCTGATTGGTTGAATAACTAATCATAGTGTCAAGGTTCATAGGAAGAAGCGTTATATTAGATGATATTGTTCTGCGCTCGTTTACAGAAAAAACCGTCTGGCGGTTTGCCGGCAGGGCAGTGTTAAAACGGTAGAGGGAAGCGGTTTCTTCAAACGCTTCGGGCGAAACAAGATCCGTTTGCGCCATTCTTGAATGTTCAACTATCAGAGGTCTTGATGCCGATCCGGAATTTATAAATGTGTATGTTTTTGTATAAGTTATATTCCTGTTAATGATCATGACTCCGCCTGAAATTCTGACAGAGCTTATTACAGTCGCGTTCGCGTTTGTTATATTTGCCGTTACCGAAAGATCCTCGCCGTATGAAATAAATCTGTTTTCATTTTCATTCCAGAAATCAATAAGCGCGTCTCCCGCGTAAACTCCGCCGTCATAGACAGTAATGGGGCCTGCCGGGAGTTTCATTCCGCTTGTGTTTGTAAGTTCCGCTCCGAGCCGCGGGTATCTGCCCGAGCCGTTGTAAATTAAAACAGCTCTTGCCTGAATCTGGGACTCAACAATCGGAAACATCGCGCTCATTCTGCGGTTCAGCGTAACGGGGTTTCTGATCGTAAATTCAAATTGACCGCCTGAGTCTCTCGCGGCGGCTGTTTGAATAGTTCCCCCGGCAATAGACGCGGAATCACGCGCTACGGACATTTCCGCTTCCACTGCGTACGCCATGTCATTGCTGCTTTCGGTTCTCATCCTTGCGGCTGCTGGAGCCGCTGAAGGCAGCGGGCTTCTGTCATGAGTAACGCCTTCGGCGGTTCCCGCGATAGAAAGCGGAAGGACAGGACGCGAGACATAATACGGCGGATATAACTGCTGAATAAAAGAAGCGGGGCGGCCTGCAACAAGGGATAACTCCACATTGTTCCAGTCATTATCGCTGTCATTATCTACAATCGCCCACCCTTGAAAAAGCGGCGACGAAGCTCCCAAATCGAGGCGGTAGGAAACTTTCCAGACAGGGGAGGGTATCACATAACTTATGGAAACATTTCTTCTACCGCTGCCACCGAGGCTGACCATCAACTGGCGGGAAAAAGAATTTCTTGATTGCGCGATTAGATCAAGGGCGCGGTTTAAATCCTGTTCAATTACAGGATCGGTAAACCTGATGGAAGCGATTTCGTTTAAATCAAAAGCGCGTAATCCATCCTGTGCGCTGAGAAGAAGGAACGGTGTCATCATGCTCATCATTCCTGTTGTGATGTGGCGGTGTTCGATACCGGCGATTCTTCCTGTGTAGGAAGTAGGAGCGTGAATTTCCACCTGCGCTCCGCGAAGCCTCGAAAGAATCGCGGCCATTCCGGGTTCATCGGAAAGATCGATACTTAAACTGCGCAGAGTTTCTATCAGGGTATTTTCCGATTGATACACAACCTGCGGATTCGTGGATGACGGATCGTTTATAACCAGAGTACGCAGAGCATCGTTTACGGCATCCAGCCTGAAGGGGAGATTAAAACTGACAGAACCGTTTACAGAGCCGGAATGTTCATAATACGAAAGCCCCGATGTCAGTACGACAACTCTCCGCAGCGGAAGGTTCGAGCTTCTGTTATCTGAAATACCCTGCGCCCAAAGGCAGGCCGCCATAGTAAAAACTATTAAAAAAATTATTTTATTTTTCATTTTCCAATTTTAATGTGATAGTAGGCTGATCACAGACCTCGGACGGTCCGTAATATTGAATCGCTCCCGGGAAGAGAAAGCATGTCTGTTGAGCCCATATGCCGCGTTTCGCCGCGAATGTTTTAAAAGGTTTTCCGTTAAGATTAACAAGCGCTTTTTTAATGACAGGTTTTCTTGCGCCGTGCCGGTGTTCAATATCCATCATCATTGTAAGCGGAACGCCCCCCGCAATCCAGTTTTCCGCGCCGGCTGTAAGGTTTTTTACGCTTGAGATATAACCTGTTAATCCCGAGGCGATAAGGACAAACGCGCTGTAACCCAAGCTGTAGCAATAATCCGCGTCAAAGTTGGATGGGATTGCGCATCTTCCTTCGTAACCGAAAAAATGCGTCTGGTAACTGAATACGCCTGAATAATGGCCGCCGACTTTCATTTCAGCTAACCTTTTTTCCACCATGCCTACAACGAGTTTTTCAGTGTCAATCCGCGAGACCTGAACGTTTCCGTGCGGGTCCCTGTCCATCAAAAACTGACGGGCGATTTCGGGCGGAAGAGACTGGAGAATTATATAAGATGATTCAGGGATTCGGCTTGAGAGCCAGTACATTTGATCGATCAGGTTTGTCACTTCCGAAAACGGTTTTTCTTCGGCGGCAATCGCGTCGTTAAGCTCTTCGATCATTTTTTTCATTTCGGGTACAAATTCAACAAGCCCTTCGGGAATTAAAACAACGCCGAAGTTGTCTCCGTTTGCGGCGCGTTTCGCGATTGATTCGCAGATTTGCTCAACGATTTTTTCAAGCGACGTTCCCTGCGCTTCAACCTCTTCGGAAATAAGGCATATGTTAGGCTGAGTTTGAAACGCGCACTCAAGCGCGATGTGGCTTGCCGCTCTTCCCATCAATTTGATAAAATGCCAGTATTTTTTCGCGCTGTTTGTGTCGCGGCATATATTACCGATAAGTTCTGAATATGTTTTACACGCTGTATCAAAACCGAATGACGCTTCGATATGATCGTTTTTTAAATCGCCGTCTATTGTTTTAGGGCAGCCGATTACCTGCGTTTTTGATCCGTTCGCGAGAAAATATTCAGCTAACAGCGCGGCGTTTGTGTTTGAATCATCTCCGCCGATTACAACAACCGCGTCCATGTTTAATTTTTTTACCGTTTCAAGGGATGACGCGAACTGCTCGGGAGTTTCGATTTTTGTTCTGCCTGAACCTATTATGTCAAAACCGCCTGTGTTTCTGTATTCATCAATTATTTCCGATGTCAGAATAAGAGTCTTATTATTGATAAGCCCGCTCGGGCCGCCTCTGAAACCGTAAAGAACCGATTCTGGGTGACCTTTTTTAAGTCCGTCAAAAAGACCGGCGATAACATTATGCCCGCCCGGAGCCTGTCCGCCTGAGAGGATTACTCCGACAATCAACTTGCGTTTAAGTTTACCGTTTTTCCCTTTCACAAAAGTGACATACGGTTTACCGTAGGTATTTTTAAAAATTACGCGCAATTCGCTTCTGTTGGAAATCGACTCTGTAGGAGAACCCAACTCAACCGAAATATCTTCGATCTTTCCTGAAAGTATTTTCGGCAACTTGGGATTATAGGCGTAACGTGCCTTCTGCAGCGCGGAAATATTCATACTCGCTCCTTAAAATGAGTCGGCAAGACCCTATTTATTCTTATGTCTGTTTTTCCGCAGCTTTTTTTTACGTTTATGAGTGGCGATTTTTCGCAATTTGCGTTTTCTTCCGCAGGGCACACTTACTCTCCTGAAATGGGATTTCGCGGCACAGGCCGCTATTTGTTATGATTATGCTACAGAGACGGGAAAAGGTCAAGGGGAGGAGTTAGGGGATAGGGTTCTTTTTTTATGACATCTCCACGGGGAATCGAACCCCGGTTGCCGGGATGAAAACCCGGTGTCCTAACCGCTAGACGATGGAGACAAGCAAAATCTTTAACGAATATATAAAATCCTTGATAAAATGTCAAGTATTGGAGAATAGTTCAAATATTCTTTAAATAGGTGTCTATATAATGCAATATGCGGCCATTTTTTTATCTGCTTCCCTGATGTGGCCGATTAGCCAGTCGCCTACGGCGGTTGTGATGTTGACTATTAAATCCTCGCTTGGACCTTCTTCTTTCAGTTTCTCTGTCAGCTCGGAGACTGTATATTTAAATTCTTCGTGACATTCTTTGTGTTCGTTGTAGCCGGGGTAATCGAGTTCTTTCATCAGATTTTCTTCCGCCGTAAAATGCATGACGGTATACTGCGCGAGAAACGCGGCTGTTTTAAAAATTTCTTCTTTTCCTCTTCCCTCACGAAAGGCGCTGGAAATATTGTTCAGGGTCTTAAACAGTTGATGATGCTGTTCGTCAAATTGAGCGTGTCCTGTTTCAAGAGCCGGATTCCATAAATAAGACATTAATATCCTCCTTGAATCAGTATAACTGTTATTTTTGAGATTGCACTAAAAATGTTTTATATTTTTTATAAAAACCAAGCCGATATTTTGCTTGTTGCCGCCATGGTTTTATGATAAAATGCATAATCATGTACAAACCGTACCAGCAGCCCGTCACAGCGGCTTTTGCCGATGTTAAAGTGCCGCCTCCTAAAATTTCTGGATTATTCATTTTTATTGTAAATCTTTTAAGCGGAATATATCTTTTTACCCTTTTCGGTTTCGCAAAAATTATTTTAAAGTCTGATGATATTCTTTTTGACGCATTTAAAAGAGCGTTGAACAAAGACAGCCGTCTTCTCGCGGCTTTCCGCCATCCTGACGGCAGGGAACCTCAGCTTCTTACATGGTTTTTTCTTTTTAGATTAAAAAAACTCGCCTCAAAGAAAAAGGTGAAATTCGCGGTTAAGCCTCACGCGATTTTCGTTTACGGTTATGAAGTGGCAAGGTGGGGCGGCTGGGTAGCCCGTCTTTTCATGCCGAATCTGGGAGCGATCCCTATCCATCATACCAAACTTGATTCCAAAGGCATGGCGAGAATTTACGGCGCGATTCAGGAAGGTCCGTATCCTCTCGCGCTTGCTCCCGAAGGCCAGGTTTCCTATTCAACCGACACTGTTCCGCGCCTTGAAAGCGGCACCATCCGCATCGGTTTCCAGGCCGCATGCCAGATGGCGGATAAAGATGTAAAAGCTCCGCTTGAGATTCTTCCCATTTCCGTACATTTCCGTTACGGGAAAAACGGAAAGAGGGCGATGGAAAAATTATTAAAAAAGATCGAGAAAACGTGCGGTTACAATACGGCAGAGTCATCTCTTCCGATAGACGAAAGGTTTAAAAAGTGCAGGAACTTTATTCTTGAACTGAACGAAG
>WQRT01000076.1 GCA_009786625.1 Treponema sp. | reverse complement strand
TCTTCCGCCCTCTTACGCGAAGCGATTGCGCTTAAGAGAATCGCGATTAACGCGCTGGCGAGCAGAGTGCCGAGCGAAACGAGGATGAACATTATTTCGTTCACGCTTTTATAATATTTGTCCGCGTACGCGATTATCGCAAGATACCAGCCGTTGTCAAACCGGTGAAAAAAACCGATGGATTCATTGCGGTTATAATCCCAGACTTTTCTTTCGGATATATTCTGCCCTGTTGACAGAATTTCAACTATTGCTTCTCCGTCGTTCATAAGGCGGAGATTTCTTCCAAGAAACCTTTCGGGAATGGGATGGGCAAGCACGTCAAAATTTTTATCAAGTAATATTCCGTAGCTGCCTTCCGAAACAGCGGCGTTTACCGCGTACTCCCGAATTCTATCAAGCAGCATATCAATGCACACAATGCCTAAAGGGTTTCCGTCATCGTCAAAAATCCGGCGGGCGAATGTCATGGTGATCTGATCAAGCGGCAGATTATAATAAGGCTCCGTTACTCCGACACTTCCGTTTGCATCAACCGCGGCTTTATACCACGGTCTTTCCTGCGGAACATAATCGACAGGCTGCGTCCACCCGTTGCCGGAAATATACATTCCGCCGAACACATCAAAATAACCGTAAGCCGCTATGGCTTCTTCCATGAGCGTATTATCTTCTGTGATATATCTTGAGATGTCTGTTAAATTCTGGCTTACAAGATTATGATCAAAACCGCGCAGGATCATGTTACGCACATTTTCCGCGATAACGCCGAGCGCCGACTGCGGTTCAAGCATAACAGCTTCGATCTGCGCCTGCGTATTGTAAAAAATATTCTCCACATTACTTAGAAGATGCTTGCGCTCGATATTGCTCATGTAATAATTGCTTAACAACACCATCAGGGCAAACGCAAATGCTACAGCCAGCACCTGCACATGGGTGATAAAATTCCATAATAACTTTATCACATCGCGCATCATAACTGCGCCCTGACCTTCTTCATATAATCTTTCGCCTCAAAAAAAACATCGACTATTTTAGGATCAAAATGAGTGCCTGAGTTCTGCATAATAATATCTATGGCTTCCTTGTCGGTAAACGCTTTTTTGTAAGGGCGCTCAGAAACAAGCGCGTCGTATACATCCACAATCGCCATGATGCGTCCCTGAAGCGGAATCTCCTCGCCCTTTAATCCGCGCGGATATCCCTTTCCATCCCATCTCTCGTGATGAGTTCCGGCAAAAAGTTTCGCGTTACGCAAAAAATAATCTTCTCCGGTTTTCGCGATGATTTCGTCAATAATACGCTCGCCTTCAAGAGCGTGGCTCTTCATAATTTCAAATTCTTCTTCCGTGAGCCTTCCCGGCTTGTTTACGATTACATCGGTAATGGAAATTTTTCCAAGATCGTGCATACGCGCGGACGAAATCATTTTTTCTATGTCCCATCCGTTTATTTCTTCCCCGTATACTCCGCGGGTTTTCATTTCTTCGATTAGTATTTTGATATATATCGATGTCCGTTCGATATGGCCGCCTGTTCCCTTATCGCGGTTTTCGACCATGTCAGCCAGCACTGATATGATGCTGTTCTGAAGCTGATGAAGCTGCGCCGTCCGTTCGCGGATAAGCGTGTCGATGTCAAGATGGGTTTTAATCCTGTTTTGTAAAACCGGCGCGGAAAAAGGTTTAGTGACAAAATCCACAGCGCCCATTTCAAGGCCGCGGGCTTCCACTTCGGCGTCATTTCTGCCTGTAAGAAACATAATCGGGATATCCGCTGAAAGGCTTTGTGATTTAAGCCGTTTTAGAGTTTCAAAGCCGTCCATTCCTGGCATTTCTATATCAAGAAGGATTAAATCCGGGGTAACTTTTTCCAAAAGAGAAAACATTTTCGACGCCGAGGGCATCGTCATCACTCTGTATTGATCTTCCAACACAGCTTCTGCCATTGACAAGTTGGTATCGCTGTCATCAACAACAAAAATGGTCTTCATTAATTAAAAATATCAATATTTTAAAGGTTGATCAATGGCTTTTCTAAAAAAATTGTGCTAAAAATAAAGCATGAAGCGACATTCAATACAAAAAAGCGGGAGGCTTATATGCCTATAAAAATACCGAGGGAACTGCCGGCATATGAGGCTCTTTCCAGAGAACGCGTTTTTGTAATGACAGAGGATCGGGCGCAATCCCAGGATATCCGGCCTTTAAGGGTAGCGATAATAAATCTTATGCCCACAACAATCGACACGGAAACTCAGCTTTTGCGTCTCTTAGGAAACAGCCCGCTTCAGGTTGATATTACTTTTTTGAATATGGGAAGCCACATTTCTAAAAACGCGCCTCCGGGACACCTTGAAAAATTTTATTTAAGCGCGGAGGAAATCGTATACAGAAAAACGCGTTTTGACGGTTTAATAATCACAGGAGCGCCTGTTGAAACGCTGCCTTTTGAAGATGTTGACTACTGGGAAGAACTTGCAAAAGTAATTGATTACTCGCAGAAAAATGTTTTTTCCTGTCTGCACATCTGCTGGGGAGCGCAGGCAGGACTTTACCGCCGCTACGGCATACCTAAACATCCGCTTGAGAAAAAACTTTTCGGCGTTTTCCCCCATGCCGTGAATGAACAACATCACAGTCTTTTCCGCGGTTTTGACGATGAATTTCTCGCTCCTCAGTCAAGGCACACGGCAAGCGACCGTAATGCAATCACTGCGGAGAAACGCCTTACGATTCAATCCGAAACCGCTGAAACAGGCGTCTTTATCAGCACGGCGCGGGAAGGCAGGGAAATTTATGTAAGCGGGCATCTTGAATACGATCCGTTAACATTAGACCGCGAATACCGCCGCGACACCGAACGCGGTCTTCAGATAGATTTGCCGAAAAATTATTATCCCGGCGATAATCCGTCTAAAACGCCTGTTGTACGCTGGCGCGCGCACGCGAATTTATTTTTTGACAACTGGCTCAATTATGTGTATCAGGAAACGCCTTTCGATCTAAATAAATTGGATTAGAAGAATTTTTTAACCGTTAACCACACTAACCTCACGAACCAACTTGCTCATTTTATTAAATCAAATATAGTTATATCAGCTAACACCATTTATGTAATATGATATTTTATGTAATAAATTATGGATATAACTCGCGGCAGGCGGGGAGCGGCTGGTTCCGGTAAACCATTTTTGCGGTTCCCCGCGCAGGAGACCCAGGCGCCTAAGAAAAACAATTTATTAAGCGGTTATTCATAAATTAACAAAATAAATCCTATATATACATTCCACATAGGTGCCGGGCTCTGAAGCGGATTCCCAGCAAAGGTTTCCCGGAACCAGCCGCTCCCCGCCTGCCGCGTATTATATCCATACTAAGTACCTTTCTTGACATTTATAAATACAAATGGTAATTAAAAGTAAAGGATATAATTATGATTTACAGAGACTACGGCAGAACGGGCAAAAAGGTTTCTCTTCTCGGTTTTGGGGGAATGAGGTTTAAAAATGTAGATGACCACGAAGAATGTGTCAGGATGATGATCGCCGCGGCGGAAGGCGGAATTAATTATTTTGATACGGCTCCCGGTTATTTTGAGACAAGAAGCGAGACTGTCTTTGGTAAAGGTCTTGCCGAGCTTAGAAAAAGAGGGCTTCCCTATTTTTGCGCTACAAAAACATTTGAAAGTTCCGAAAGCGGCATCCGACGGGAAATAGAAGCGCAGTTAAAGCGTCTTATGATTGATTCCATTGATTTTTATCATATATGGTGCATTACTTCTTTAAATGTCTGGGAAGATAGAAAGAAAAACGGCGTTGTTCAGACATTTATCAAGTTAAAAGAAGAAGGTTTAATCAAGCATATCTGCGTATCAAGCCACCTTATCAAAAATGAAATAAAAGAACTGTTAATGGACGATATTTTTGAAGGAGTGCTGTTCGGCTATTCCGCGTACAATTTTAAAACAAGACAGGCCGCCTTTGACGCGATAAGGGAGAAAAGACTCGGCGCCGTTGTGATGAATCCCCTCGGAGGCGGCGTTATTCCGCAGCACCCTGAACTTTTTAATTTTATCTGCCGCGAAGGCGAAGACACCGTTACCGCCGCTTTGCGTGTGTTATGGGATCATCCTGAAATAACAAACACGCTTGTCGGCTTTGACACAATGGAACACCTTAACGAAGCGTTACGCGCAATGGACGGTTACAAACCGCGCAGCGCATCCGAACTTGAAGAAACAAAATCAAAAGCGGCGGCTTCCTTTGAAGGCATCTGCACAGGCTGCGCGTACTGCGGCGGCTGCCCTGAGGGTATTCAAATCCCCTATTACATGGACGCTTATAATCAGAAACTTCTTGATAAAAAGTCAAACGACCCCATTGGCAACAGGCTTAAGTGGCACTGGAGTCTTGACAGAGCCGGCGCCGGAAAATGCACGGAGTGCGGCCAATGCGAGACTGCGTGTACTCAGCACATTGACATTATTAAAAGGCTTAAGGAAATTGCCTGCGGCTGAACCTTAATTGCCAAGCAGTATGTTTAAAAGGCGTTCTTCGTCGGCGATGGCGCATAACATTCTCAGTTTAGAAAGACCTTGTAAAAACGCGTACCTTGCTCTGATTTGGCTGTTACGGCTTGTTATCAATGATGATGAAGCGTCAGTTAAATCTGTAATTGAGCTTTGAGACAGGCGGTATCTTTCAGAGTAATATTCATGCTGTCTTTCCGAGTTTTCAAGGGATCTGCGCGATGATAAAAAATCTTCCGCGCAGGTTAGAATACTGTAAACAGCGCTCCTTAAATCCTGATCAAGCGAGCTTTCCGTAGCGGCGAAACTGAGCATTGCCGCATCCCGCGTTATTCTGCTTCTTTCCACCCTGTTATTCATAACCCAAAAATCAATCGGAATGGTTCCGCTTATATTAATTCCGCTTGTTCCGTTGGATATATCAAAACCGTTAGCTGTAGTGTAAATGCCGTTGGTTCTGAATAATGTAGCGCTGATTGACGGTGAATATTCAGCTAACGTCTGATTATGGTTGTGTTCGGCTCTCCGCCTGTTAAGAGACGCTATCGCGAGCGACGGGCTTGACGACGCGAAAACCGTATGAAAAGCATTATAAAGTTCTTCGGCATCTTCATCTGAAACACGCGCCAGGCGGTTAATGGCATCTTCGTATATGTCAAAGTTAATCTGTTCCAGTTCCAGAGGAGCGTTATCTGAAATCCCAGTAAGCGATCTGAAATTGCCGACAACAAGTGTAAGACTGCGCCGCGACTGGTTGCGGGAATTTTCAAGTCTTTCCTTTTCCGTAAGTATTCTTAAATATTCCCCTGTGTTAATAATTCCGCTTCCGTGGCGTATTTCCGCAATGGAAAGATTTAACGATGCCGACTGAAGCGATGACTCCGCGGCTTCAAGTTTTGCGGCGGCTTCAAGCACCGCGTAATAGGCATTATCAACCGAATCAAGCACCCTGAAATATTCCGCGAGCGCTTCCTTCCTTACGCTCTCTGTCGAGATTGCGCTTAACGCCCTTTGGATAAAAAGACGCCCGCCTTGAAAAATTACCTGCGTTATAGAAACGGAAACATTCGCGGAAAGCGTATCAACAGGATTTACAAATTCCCAGTCCCTGAAAAAATTCATTGACGCGCCGTAATTAGCTGAAATTGAAGGCAGCATCGTATAAAGCTGGTTTCTTTCATTGAGTATGCTGCTTCTAAGATCCATATCGTATCTCGCTAAAGATCGCGAAGCCGCAAGCCCGTAAAGCCTTGCCTGTTCAAGATTGACAGTCTGTGAAAAAAGCGCGGAACATGAAACTAGAAAAAAGAATAACGAAGCGAAAGTTCGTGATGCTAGTGCGGTTAGCGGCAGAATTTTCAATATATTAACCATAAAAAATCCTCACTCATATCTTAATGCGTCAATCGGATATAATTTCGCGGCTTTTAACGCGGGATAATAACCGAAAATCACGCCGACAAGCGCGGCGAACAATGCCGAGACCATTACAATTAATGGATTTATCGCGGTCGGGACACCGATAGATGCCAATATCCTGCACACAAGAAACGCCATGCCTATCCCAAGCACGCCTCCCATGATGCTCAATATCACAGATTCAGTTAAAAACTGAAAAAGTATATCGCGTTTTCTTCCGCCGATCGCCATTCTGATTCCAATCTCGCGCGTTCTTTCCGTAACAGAGACAAGCATTATATTCATGATGCCTATGCCGCCTACAAGAAGCGATACGCCGGCGATTGCGGCGAGGAGAGACGTAAGCGTTCTTGATGTCGCGGAAGCCATGTCGATCATATCCGCTTGATTTCTTATATCAAAATCGGATGCCGCGCCTTCCGCGATTTTTCGCGATTCGCGCAGAATCATTTCAACTTCCTTCTGAGCCGCTTCCATGTACTCCTTGCCGATAACGCTTATCACGATCTGCCCGATATTCCGCGAGTTTGTAAGCCGCGTGATTGCGGTATCAAGCGGAACCATAATGACATCATCCTGATCGCTTCCGCCGAGGCTCGCGCCCTTACTCTCAAGAAGACCGATAACGTTAAAATAAACGCTTCCTATCCTTATCTGTCCGTCTATCGCCGAAGCCGCTTCGCCGAAAAGATTTTTCGCCGTGGTGTTTCCCAAAACCGCTACCCTGTTTCTAAGACGCATATCCTCATCNTCAAAGAAAAATCCAGCCTGCAAACTCCAGTTGCGCGCGCCGAAAAATTCGGGTTCCACCCCNTGTACNGACACTTGCACATTTCCCTGCCCGCTTGTCACGCTTGANTTGCTTGAAGCGATGCCTGAAACAGCCGACATAAAAGTGGATTCATCGCGCAGCCTCTGAATATCCATTTTGGAAAACGCGTTAATGCGCGTCATAACCTGCTGCCCGCTTCTTGTTGTCTGCCTGCGCGGCATTACCTGTAATATATTTGTCCCCATAGCCGTTATGCGCGTTTCAATTTCACGCTGCGATCCTTCGCCGAGAGCTACCATTATGATTACAGATCCAACGCCGATAATTACACCTAACGAAGTAAGAAGGCTGCGCATACGGTTTCGCAGTATGGAGCGTATGCATGTATGCAGAAGCTGTAAAATATTCAAAGCGCGTCCTCCGCTGAATGAGCGTCCTCCGCTAATAGCGCGTTATCCGCTAAAAGCGCGTGATCATTTTTCCATTTGACGAGATCGTCTAACGCGCTGCGCCTTTGCGTTACCTGTTTATCAGAGACAAGCTCCCCGTCGCGCAGGGTGATGATCCGTTTTGTGTAATCGGCGAGTTCAGGTTCGTGCGTTACCATGACGATTGTTTTTCCTCTGTCGTTTAACTGCTGGAAAAGCCCCATAATCTCAAGCGTCATCCCGGTGTCAAGATTGCCCGTTGGTTCATCCGCGAGTATGAACGACGGATCGTTTACCATCGCTCTCGCTATGGCTACCCGCTGCTGCTGCCCGCCCGATAACTGAGAAGGAAAATGATCCATCCTGTCGCCGAGACCTACTTCCCGAAGCGCCGCCATTGCCGTTTCCCTGCGCCCGGATGAACTTTGGCGGTTTTCGTTTTTATCCCTTCTCCTGTAAAATAAAGGAAGCTCAACATTTTCAAGAGCGGTTGTACGCGCCAGCAAATTAAACGACTGAAAAACAAAACCGATTTTTCTGTTGCGGATATATGCGAATGTATCTGAATCCGAAGTTGAAGTTTCGATTCCGTCAAGATTATACGTTCCTCCCGAAGGCTTGTCCAAACATCCCAGAATATTCATCAATGTTGATTTGCCGGAACCCGACGGCCCCATAACGGAAACAAACTCTCCAGCCTCGGCGGAAAAATCAAGACCGCGCAGTGCGCGTACAACTACCGTAACCGATTCCTTCTTTGACGATTTTTTTGATTCCATGCGGTATTCACGTTTTATTCCCCGCATATTGATAACGGGCACTAAAGCCTCTCCCTCAGAATCACTTCACGTCCCTCAAAATTATCATCGGCGAATATCTGCGTGGAAGATCCGTCGCTGATGCCGGTACGCACCTGCATAACATCCAGCCTGCCGCTGTCATTCATAAACCATAAATTGCGTAAAACAACGACACGCGCGGCGCGTCCCCCTTGAGTACCCTGCTCCTGACCCCTTGGCGCTCTCGGCGCTCTTTGCCCTGTCATCAAACTTGTTATGCTTGGCGACGAACTGCCGCTTTGAGTTGTCTGCCTCTGCTGCTGGCTTTGCGATCTTGCTTCAACCGCGGCCTGCCTTTGCTCTTCGTTCATGTTGGCAAGGCTTGCGTTAAACACCATTTCCGATATCATATCGGCGTTTAAACTTGTAGGTTGATAACGAAGAGCTGCATTGGAAACAAGAAGAACATCCTCGGTTCGTTCCACGATAAAATCAACCGCGCATGTCATTCCCGGCAGAAGAGATCCGTCATGATTTTCTACATTGATGACTACCGTGTATGAAACCACGTTATTCGACACAGAAGGAATCATGCGCACGGTTTCTACAATGCCGATAAAACGCCGCCCCGGAAGGCTTTCAAGCGAGAAGCGCACTTCCTGCCCCTTATGCACGGAAGTGACATCAAGCTCACCTACAGTCGCTTCGATCTGCATCTCTCTTAAATTTTCGGCAATAGTAAAAATACTCGTGGAATTATTACTGGAAGAATCCACTACAGTAGCTCCGACATTGATATTCCTGTCAAGCACAATGCCGTCTATGGGAGAAGTGATAAACGCGTATTGATTTATCTCTGTTTCGATAACTCTGAAGTTAGCCTCGGCTACCGCAAGATCTGCCGCCTGATTATTAAGAGTTGTCCTTGACGTGCGCAGCTCGTATTCGGATATTAGGTTTCGTTCGGCAAGCGCTTCCTGATTGCGGTAATTTATTAATTGAAGCTCATAATTTGCCCGCGCCTTTTGAACAGAGGCCTGTTGTTGATCGCGCTGAAGGCGCAGCACATCGGTATTAAGCTGAGCCAGAACCTGTCCGCGCGTAACGGTGTCATTGTAATCTACATAAACTTCTTCGACCTTGCCGCTCATGCGCGGAAGAACCCTTACAGTCGCGACAGGATTAATCGTTCCGCTTGATGAGACGGTCCGCTCCAGAGTGCCGCGCCTGACGGAAGTAAATTCGTAAGAAACCGCTTTCGCCATATTCGCCGAACAAGCGCCGGACAATAAGGCGGCAAGTAAAATCAATACAGCAATTGAAAATTTTTTCATTATTGGTGAAAAATACCCCTTTTTGTATAAACAACCGTAAAACATTTTAGTAACTTAATACAGATAGTAAAAAACGGGGTATTTTAAAAGAGTGACCAATAACCAGCGTATAGCGGTTATCATTACACGCGCCGCTTCACACCGGTAACCGGTCACTCATTGTTTTTAATCCTGGCCTTCTTTACCTTTTTTCTTGGCTTTTTTCTGCTCGCGTTTTTCTTTCAGGTTCTTCTGAGGCGCTTTCTTAGATTCTTTTTTGTGCATTATATGCTCAGCCATAAAATCCTCCCTTTGGGCTTTACAATATGTTAAAAGTAGTATAATAATAGGATCATAATATGTCCAGAGTTTTTTATAGAAATTGGGAGGAGAGATGACAGTTTTAGAAGCAGTTACATTGCTGGAAGGGCAGTTTTTTAACGGTGAGGATAAAGCCGGCCGCGAGGTCGCTTCGGCATGCGGAGCTGACCTTATGAGCGATGTAATGGCATTTGTTAAAGACAGGGTTCTCCTTATGACAGGACTTGTAAATCCGCAGGTCATAAGAACCGCAGAACTTTTAGATATTCACGCAATAATTTTTGTCCGCGGCAAAGCGCCCGGCCGCGATATGATAGAAATGGCGGACGAAGCCGACATCATTCTCGCCGGCACAAAGATGCCCATGTTCATCTCCTGCGGCAAACTCTACGAAGCCGGCCTTCGCACAGGAGGAACAAGGCAGATTTAGCTTATAAAATACGTCCCATTATTTCATCACCATGAACGCCGACAAGTGTGTTATTAACAGGATCAACCATCAAATCCATTTCTTCTAAGGGAATAACGCCAAGCAGTACTTCATTTTCATCAGACAGAACCCACGGTCTTATAAGAGAAGTTCTGTTTTTCCAACCTATCTGAACAGGTTCCGCAACAGAGCAATATGATTTGACTCCTCCCGCGAGTGTAACAGAGCGTTGACCGATAACGGCCAATCCCAGATTGGAACGCAATTTCTCTCCGATAACAAGCGACATTGCGCCCGTATCAACAACAGCGGTTACGGTTGCCGTTCTGACATCCTGATCTGTGATATGACCATTACTTGCCAGAATAATATCCGCGCCGTTTTTTAAAGTAATTTCCACATTTACTTCACCCATAGTTATCTCCTTCTAGTGTTGTTGTATCAGTACATACATACCGATTTTTTTGGCTGATAGGTAAAATATTAGGCTGATAGGACAAAAGGTTAGAAAACAAATTATATCTTAACATTATGATAATTAGATTTTTTGAATATTGTCAAGCAATCATTATAAAAATCTTTGCTGTGTTCCTAAGTGCGTCTTCGCAGTAAAACTCTTCCGCTACTCCGCGCCAAACATCAATTTAGCCTGTTCCCTTGCCTGTTCAATGACGGCTTCGTAGTTGGACTTTAGCGCGTTCATGTGTTGATTGTAGAAGGCTATGAACTCAGGGTCCTGCATGGGGTCGATGCGTACTTCCCTGCCCATCCTTCTGGAAACTTCTTCTTCCTTCTGGCGGAGTTTGGGCGCGTACTGCTGGCGGATGGCTTTGTCGTAATGGGAAACCTCATCAAGATACTGGCCGGTTACCTGAAGCAGTTGTTTGAACATTGCCGAAAATTCTTTTTTTTCTATTATCACCGCAAGGCCGCTGCCGGCTTTTTCGAGCCTTTTTTCATCATCTTTATTTGACGGAAGGTTGATTTGACTTACAAGAACATCAAAAATACCCTTTTTTAAGCTGGTTTTCCCGTCGGCGGAGGTTTTCTTTAACGTTTCCTCGAGATTTCCCTCCCCCGAAAGATGCGCGTTNGCAAGTTTNTTGCCTTGCTGCCTGAACTCGTGTTGATCGATGCTGGATTTATCGCCTTTTACGTTTTCTGTTTTTTCNAGAGCNATTTCCAGAGCTGTTTTTATAACTCCCATTGTTATATTTCCTTCTTTATTATAAAATATAAGCGATAGTTAATTAATTCAAGAGGGAACAGAAATGGCGGCCGAAACTAATTTCAAGGAAATTTTAGCTCTTGATTCGGAATTGAACCAAATCCAGGATTTCGATTTACTTCTGGAAAGAATACTGTTCGAGGCAAGAAAGGTCGTTAACGCGGACGCAGGCTCGATTTATATAACGGTACCCACAGAAGCCAGAGAAGAAGGCCTTGAAAAACTCGCAATAAAATATTCGCAAAACGATACGATTCAAAAAAAACTTCCGCCGGGTCAAAAGATGATTTACTCGATTTTTTCCGTCGCGATAAATGAAAAATCAATTTCGGGTTATTGCGCGTTTAAAAGAACTTTATTAAATATCCCTGATATGTACAACATTCCTCCGGACGCTCCTTATAAATTTTATTCCACATATGATCAGATCACAGGCTACAAATGCGTCTCCAGCCTGACTCTCCCCCTTATATCGACAGATAAAAGGTTGATGGGCGTAATCCAGGTTCTCAATTCAAAAGACAAGGAAGGCAATATTGTTCCTTTTTCGCCCGATGTGGAAATTATCCTTACGCATTTTGCAACTAACGCAAGCATGGTTCTCCAGAGAGCTTACATAACAAGAGCGATGATTCTGCGGATGATTAAAATGTCAGAGCT
>WQRT01000075.1 GCA_009786625.1 Treponema sp. | reverse complement strand
CGGGAATTCAATATCTCTCTTATACTAATAACGCATGATATGCATCTTATGCTTGAATACACGGCAAGAGCGGTTGTTCTTTCAAACGGGGAGTGCGCCGCCGATAAAAAACCTTTCGAGGTATTAACAGACGACTTGATAATTAAAAAAGCAAACTTAAAACGGACAAGCCTTTATGATTTAGCGGTAAAAGCGGGCATTAAAGACGCTCAGGGGTTTACGGACAGGTACATAAGATACGACAGGGAAAAAAGGGAAAAGACTCAATGACAAAAAAAAGAATGTTATCCTACATTGACAGGCCTTCCCCGGTTCATTCCCTTACGGGAGCAAGCAAGTTAATCATTTTTCTTTTATGGTCGATTCTTGTAATGGTAAGTTTCAAAACTCCCATGCTGATATGTATCATGTTTTTCGGTATTGTTTTTTTTATTATATCCAAAATACGCCTCCGCGATATTTCATTCATTTTAATTATGATGAGTGTCTTTATGGTTTTTAACCTCACAGCGATTTATCTTTTTGCTCCAGAAAACGGCGTTGCGATTTATAAAACACGAAACGTTATATGGGAAGGTTACGGGCGTTTTACCCTTACATGGGAGCAGCTTTTTTATGAGCTTAATATATTCATTAAATACATGGCTATTATACCGCCTGCGATCCTTTTAATTGTTACGACTCATCCGAGCGAGTTTGCCGCCTCTCTTAACCGTATCGGCGTTCCTTACACGGCATCCTATTCTGTAAGCCTTACATTGCGCTACATTCCCGATGTACAGCGCGACTTTGAAACAATTTATCAAGCGCAGCAGGCGCGAGGTCTTGAGTTGTCGGGTAAAGCTCCGTGGTTCATGCGTATAAAACGAATCGTGCCGCTTCTACTGCCTTTAATTTTTTTATCACTGTCACGTATTGATATCATCAGCAGGGCGATGGAGCTTCGCGGTTTTGGAAAAAATAAAAAAAGAACATGGTACTCGGCGAAGCCTTTTAAAAAAGCGGATTTCATATCACTCGTAATAAGTTTTATCTTTTTTACGGCGGGTATCTATTACACCTTTCACGACGGCAGCAGGTTTTATAATCCGTGGGCAGGATAAAACGCCCGGCTCTCATACTTCAATTTTTATTAATCAATTTCACCCTATTCACATTTTTTAAATGATTCTATATACTGAATTCCCGGAGGAAATTTATGACAAATCAAGACATTCTCCGGCCGCAAGACAGACCCGATATAGCAACATGGATTCCGCTATCATTTCAACATGTCTTCGCGATGTTCGGAGCGACAGTTCTAGTCCCCCTTCTAACGGGACTAAATCCGGCAACCGCGCTTTTTACAGCAGGTACAGGAACGCTTCTTTTTATCCTATGCACGGGAGCGAAAGTACCGGCATTCCTGGGTTCATCATTCAGTTTTATAGCGCCGCTTATTGCCGTTTCGGCAACTTACGGCTTATCGTACGCGCTTGGAGCCGCTATGGTAACAGGCTTGTTCTACTGCCTTATTGCGGCGATAGTGCGTTTTACAGGAACCGGCTGGCTTGATAAGGTTCTGCCCCCTGTCGTAATAGGATCGGTAATCGTTGTTATCGGTCTTTTCCTGGCTCCTACCGCAATGGGTATGGCTATGAACGACGCGCAGGGAAATTACAGCCTTGTCTGCCTTTCCATCGCCGTTGTAACTCTTTGTATCACAATTGCAGCTAACATTTTCTTGAAAGGTTTTTTCAGCGCCATCCCGGTTTTAATCGGGCTTATAGGCGGATATGTTTTCACATGGATAATGGGCTTGATTTTTCCGGCGTACGCGATCATTAATTTCCAGATTGTACAGGACGCGGCATGGTTTGGTTTTCCAAGATTCCATATGCCTAGTTTCAGCATAGTACCTATATTGATATTCATCATTGTCTCGTTCGCCACAATCTGCGAACACCTCGGTGATATGCTTGTTACAAGTAAAATTGTCGGACAGGATTTTTACAAAGACCCGGGTCTTCACCGCACTCTTACAGGCGACGGTATTGCGTCAGCGTGGGCGGCGCTTTGGGGAGGGCCTCCTAACACAACCTACAGCGAAAATGTCGGCGTAATGGCAATTACGCGCGTTTACTCGGTATGGGTAATAGGCGGAGCTGCCGTGATTGCGGTATTCCTTTCGCTGTTTACAAAGTTCGGCGCGATAATACAGACAATACCTACTCCAGTTCTTGGCGGCGTTTCCATTCTGCTTTTCGGAATAATCGCCTCAAGCGGACTCCGCACAATCGTCGAAAGCGGCGTTGATTATAAAGATAAACGCAACTTAATCATCACTTCTGTTATTCTTGTAATCGGCATCGGAGGCGGCAGGCTTGCGTTTAACATCACACAGGATCTCCAGTTCGAGCTTGCAGGTATTGCTCTTGCGACCCTCGTAGGAATTATCCTGAATCTGGTTATTCCGGCAACAAAAAAACCTGAATAGCCGGAAGGTTACGGTATAAATTCCGCGGACCGCTCAAACCTTTAATTTGAATGTCCGATTGATATCTGAAATTTTTAGATATTACCTGAGACAGAAAAAAGGTTCGTGCGGTTCGCGGTTAAAAAGATTTAAAAATTTTTAATTATCCGCAAGCAGGACAGCATCCCCGCGCCATATATAGTTATGAACAATTTAATTAAATCTTTATTTTGGGTAAGGAACCTTCTCTTTCCCGGCACTTGCGCGCTTTGCGGGAAAAATCTTTTAATGGTCAGCGAAATGCGCGTAAGCATTTGCGAAGACTGCGCCTCTTCAATTTCATCCGGCGGCGGGGAAAGATGCAGAATGTGCGGAAAGCCGTTGATCTCGGAAATTGAAATTTGCCTTCCGTGCCGGAATAATGGTGAAAGTTCATATAACCGAATGTGGGTGCTTTTTCCGTATACCGGCAAATACCGAAAGCTCCTAGCGGCTTATAAATTTAAAAATAATCTTTCACTCGCTAATTTTTTTTCTGACGAAGTTAAAAAGGTAATCCGCTGTGAGGATCTTTTAAAAGATGTGGTTATTGTACCGGTCCCGCCAAGAAAGGGAAAAATAAAAACAACAGGCTGGGATCAGGTGGAACATCTTGTAAAAAAAATTGAGAGCGCTTCAGGCATCCCGGTAGACCGATGCCTTAAGCGGCGAAAATCCAAAGTGCAAAAACAACTTGACAGAAGAGAGCGCATGGAAAACATGAAAGGCAATATCTACCTTGCCCGCGAAGCTCCAAAAAATGCGCTGATTATCGATGATGTTATTACAACCGGCTCCACAATGGAGACTTGCGCTAAAGTTTTAAAAGAAGCCGGAACGGAAAGAGTCTACGGTCTTTGCCTTTTTTACGATTAACGCATAATATTTTAGCGCGTCTTTACGGTTTTATAAATCAATATTGTGTTGTATAATGATACAATGCATTACGGTCTAATCCTGAAAAACGGAACCATCGTAACCTCACAGGAAAGCAAGTTATGCGATATTGCCGTATCAAANGGAAAAATCGTAAAAACAGAGCTTCTTTCTCCGTCAGATACAGCGGATNTTATTTACGACGCGAAAGGTAAACACATCCTTCCCGGCATTATAGACGCCCATGTCCACTTCCGCGATCCGGGGCTTACNGAAAAAGAGGATTTTGAGACAGGCAGNATNGCGGCGGCGATGGGCGGCGTAACCACTATTGCCGATATGCCGAANACGCTTCCNGCAACATCGAATGTTGATAGTTTTAACAAAAAACTTATTATCGCTAAAGAAAAATCATGCGTGGATTTTGGATTATTCGCGCTTCTAAATAATAAAAATCTTGAAGAGATTGACGATTTAAAAAAATCGGGTATATTTGGTTTTAAAGTATTTCTCGGAACTTCTACAGGAGACATAGCCGCTCCGCCGCTTCCTGTATTGTTAAAACAGATGGAAGTCTGCGCCGGTAACGGAGTACGCATTGGATTTCACTGCGAATCAAATGAGATAAATCAATATCATACATCGGCATTATCAACAAAAAGCAATGAAACAGACGGCATTATGCTCGCGCAGGCAAGACCTGTAGTTTCAGAGGCATACGCGCTTAACAACGCAGTTTTCTTCGCGCGGCGGACAAACGCGAAAATTCACATTCACCATGTCACATCCCTTGACAGCGTTATTTTACTGGCGGAAGCGAAAAAGAAAGGAATCGATATAAGCGCGGAAACCTGCCCTCATTATCTATTATTAGACTGCGATAATTATACGCATAAGGTATACCCGCCAATCCGTGACGGGGACCACCGCGGATGTTTGTGGGATGCAATTCAAGACGGCATTATTGACATGATTGCAAGCGATCACGCGCCGCATACGGCAAGCGAAAAATCGCTTCCTCTGCGGGAAGCGCCCGCCGGGTTGTGCGGCGTGGAAACGCTTGTTCCGCTAATGCTTAACGAAGTAAACAGCGGTTCTATTACACTTAACGATTTCGCGCGGATTGCAAGCGAAGCGCCCGCTAAAATATGGGGTATATATCCGCAAAAGGGAAGCCTGCTTCCGGACTCGGACGCTGATTTTACAATTGTCGATATGAATATGAAAAAAGAAATATCTGTGGATGAGCTTAACTCAAAAAGCAAGACAAGCCCTTATGACGGAATGGAAGTGCAAGGCTTCCCAGTTGCCGCGATTGTCAGAGGGGAGTTTGTAATGAAGGATAATGTATTCACAGGCAATAAAGGTTTCGGGCGTCTTGTCAGCCCGGCACTCTGACAGACATCAGCATCCTGTTTAAAGCTACAAGCGGATCTTCGTACATTTCAAACCTGAAACTCATCTCGTAGTTCTTATCCGAAATAACGCGGATTGTCTTGTTGATACAGTCTCTTACTTCGCTTGAGCCGATGTCGGGGAAATATTTCGGTTTCCTCGGAGTAAATATAAGCTGGCTGCCGTTTCTTCTTATATCGCCGATATGCGCCGGCATTGGAACAAGGAAAATGAGATAGTCATCGGATTTCCCGCCGCCGACTGTCAGACTGTATCCCGATTTAAGGGAATGAATATTGCGTTTGCCGATTGCGGTATTTTGATCTTCAACATGAAGATTTAAAAGAAGAGGTCCCGACGGATTTATAACCACCGATTTTGTGTTGTCGGTTTTTGCGGCGCGGTTTGCATAAGGAGTAGAGCGTTTCGCCTGACCCGCCGCGTATGCGGCAAGATCGCTGCTGTGATCTGAAAATTTTTCCTTTTGCGCATCTTTTACGTTTGATGTATCTGTTTTAGATGCTGCTTCGGACATAACGCGGTTAGGGCTTGATCCAAGCTTCCTTGTCGCGAAAAAAATAATCAATCCAAGAATCAAAATAGCCAGAACAATCAGCGCGATAATTAAGGGCATAGAATCCGAAAACCCGGACCCGGAATCGCCTGTTTTGGCCGCGGATGAACCTGCAGAAGGAGCCTGTGAAGATGATTGACTTGCCGTACTCTGCGCCGGAGATGTGCTTGACTGCGTTGTACTCTGCGCCGGAGATGCGCTTGATTGCGCTGTATTCTGTGCCGGTGATGCGCTTGACGGTGTTGTACTCTGCGCCGGAGTTGTGCTTGACTGCGTTGTACTCTGTGCCGGAGTTGTGCTTGACGGTACTGTACTCTGTGCCGGAGATGCGCTTGACGGTGTTGTATTCTGCGACGGAGTCGTTTGCGTTGCACTCTGTGCCGGAGTTGTCTGCGCCGTACTCTGCGCCGGTGATGTGCTTGACGGTGTTGTACTCTGTGCCGGAGATGTGCTTGACTGCGTTGTACTCTGCGCTGGAGATGCGCTTGACGGTGTTGTACTCTGCGCTGATGATGTGCTTGACTGCGTTGTACTCTGTGCCGGAGATGCGCTTGACGGTGCCGTACTCTGTGCCGGAGTTGCGCTGGTTTGCGGCCTCTGCGTCTGTGAAGCGGTTGCTTGCGGCGCAGAAGCTGATGAAATAGCCGCTTGCCCCGAATCGCTTATACGCGCTGCAGGAGGGCGTCCTGAAGACGGAAGATCAGTAAGAGGCTGCCCCGGAGTTACAAGAATAAAATCCAGCGTATTATTCGAACCTATGCGTTGTCTTGAAGTGTTAAGAAGATTCGCGATATCAGGACTGCCGGTGCTTATTAGAACGATTTTTTTCCGGCGGTCGGGAAGGGTAGAAGCATACTGTTCGGCGTATGATAAAGCCGCCGCCGGATTACTTGCGTTCTCCACAGGGTACTGAAGAAGCATACGTCCGATAATTGTCTCAACATCTCCTACCCCGGATATACGCCTTGCGGCATCAAGCCTTGGAGTTCCCGAAAAAGGAATCAAATGAAATGTATCGCCTGTTCTTAAAAATTCCGTAAGGAAAGGTCCTGATAAATAATTTGTTACATTCGCATAGGATGAACTCATCGCGGACGATGTGTCCAGAACAAGAATAAGATCAATAGGAGATGAGCTTTGCCCGTAAAGATGCGTAAAGATGCACATTACAAGAAGTATCGCCAGAATGGTCTTTTTCATAATCACCCCTTAAGCTCCTAAAAATTAATTTTAAAGAAGCTTGAAAAAAATTAAATCTCGGCTGGTACGACTTTTTCTACCAGATATGTATTCCTTTCTTCATTTATGGCAAACTCAAACCTCTCACCTTCAGACCTATTAAGTATAGCACTTCCAAACGGAGAAAGATAGGAAATTATATTGTTATTCGGGTCGGATTCCCACGGTCCTAAAATGGTATATCCTTCCTGTTTACCTGTTGTCTCATTAAAGAGAATTACTTTTGTACTGAACGAAACTCTGGAAGGATTTACAGAATTGGGATCAAAAATTTGCGCTCTGTCGATCTCGTCTTTAAGTCTTGCCATCTGGGAGTTAAGCTGCTCTTGTTTCTCTTTTGCGGCTTTGTACTCCGCGTTTTCTCTAAGGTCGCCGAGCGACAACGCGTATTCAATTTCCTTGGAGTTGGCAGGGACTTCAACATCCATGATATGCATAAGCTGTCTCTTTTTCTCTTCGGACATAACAAGGGTTGTAAGAAAAAGTCTTGTAGAAACTTTCTTTTCCGTATCGCCGAAAAATTTAAAACTTGGATACTTGTCAAGGATGCGGGACTTCAAGTTCATCTTATCCTGAGGATCAAGATCTTTCACTCCATTAATAAATGTGAATACCCTAATGATGGCGTCTTCATCGGCACTGTCGATAAACGACGCGATCTCTCCGTCCTTGATTAATATATTATATACTAGTTTATTTATTTTCCTGTTTTCTACTGTTTCTTTATGATTTTCAATATCGCGGTAGGTGCTGTCAAGAATATGAATAAGTGTGATAAGCTGTTTTTCTATGCCGATACCGGCGGCTTTAAACCATTCTTTCTCCCTTGAATTTTTATACAGCCAGACAACAGCTTCGCGGCACTCGCGGTGATGTTCAAAACAATCATTGCAAAGCAGAATGAGCTTGTCCTGAAATCCTCCTTCTTCAAGCTGCTCCGTAATTGCGCTTAACTGTGAGACAGGGAAGAGTTTGATATAAATATCAGGCCAGCCGCTTATGTGCGCTTTAATATTCTCAAGAAATTCATTTTTCAATTTTGCGTCTTTCATATTTCTGAAGACAGCGCCTGAGTCTTTTATGTTATTAAAGATATCCGCGAAACCAACGGTTATTGAAGATTTAATATACGTGTAATTCTTGACACCGGCAAGTTCGTTTAATAAAAGATAAGATGCGGCGGTATATTCAATATTCTGATTCGATTTTAAAAAGGAAGTAAAGTAAGATATAATTTCCGCGAACTGATCGGATTTGGGGGCCGCTTCTTTATTATACGCGTAATCTCTGGCAGCCGTTACGCGATCATAGAAATTTTTGATTGCGAAAAATGCATGATAAAGTTTTTCCGTAACGCTGACAGATCCGTCGCGGACAATGTATATATCGCTGTCCTGCGCGCTTACGCCGAAATCAGGATTTGATTTTAATATATCCCTCGCGCGCGAGTTCCATGTTGCCCACTCGCCTGCTGTCAGAAGAGCGGGGGAGAGTTCCGCTTTAATTCTTTTCATGTCGCACGCGTTGCCGAAACTTTTAATAATAATTTTCAGCGCCCATATGATATTTTCATCTTTATCTTTGATTTTCTCGCGCAGTTCTTCTTTTTTACCTGTCGCTTTTAATACCCAGATATGATCTTTAGAAAGCGTTTGAAGCGAATCAACAGCCATTTTCAATGCCATGGAATGATTTCGTTTTTTCGAGAAATCAATGCAGATTTCGTCGCCTACAATGCTTGAAATGCGGCCAACGCCCCATGTACGGTGATAAACGAAATTCTTTTTATCAAAGGCGATGTGTTTTTCAAAATCGGCAATAGCCTGATGAACGGCGCGGTAGTTCTGCGAAAGATTTGAGATGCGTATATACTCTTCAAGCTGGCTGTGGGCGGCGTATTTCTTTCTGTAACACTCAATAATTTCNTTGCGTCCGTGCATGTCTCTTTCGTCATACTCAAGAATGATTTTTAAAATATTTATCGCGATATCAATATCGATATCTTTGTACTTTGCGTATAACTCGTTAAGAAGCGTAACCGCTTTATCTTCGCTGACGGATTTGGCGATTTTTTTCTGAATGTGCAGAAAGAACTCGATATCTTCCGCGTTAATATTGATCAACTTCTCCCATATTTCCCTGATGTTGGCGAAGTTCCCCTTATTGACATAGCGGTGCAGCGCTTTTTTGAAATAATCAACCGAGGCATCCCTGTTCCCCTGTTTCTCATAATGTTCGGCAAGCGATTTAGCGATATCCGCTTCTTCAGGATCAACCTTAACAAGCCTCTCCCAGATATCAAAAATTTTATCTTCTTCATTGTCGTTTTTATAACAATCGGCGAGTGTACGCAGCGCGTATTTTGATTCGCCGTGATCAAGAATTCTTTCGCATAAATATTTAACGATATTCCATTTGTGGTTATCAAGAAAGATCGACACAAGATTGATAATCGCCGAATCGTCAATGATCTGGCGGGACAGGGCGATCATCCCCGACAGATAAAGCGCGATAAGGCTGTTCCTTGTATGCGAAAGATGATCGTCGCAGTTCTTTTTAAGCTCATCAACGACTTTTTCATCGCGGGCGGTTTTAAGGATTACGTCAAGTTCCTTGAACTGATTAGTTGAATAATTACCAAGACTCGCTCTGGTCCATTTTTCCTCGTTCAACGTTTCCTGTAAATTTTTCAACAGCGTCTGAGCTCCAGCTGACTGTTCTTTGACTGCTGTTGTTTCTGCATTACTCATAAATTTTTCACTCCTGTCCTTATCCGGAATAGAAATTATATATATCCGGATCGGTAACTTTTATTTTTAACAGGATCTCTTCGATAAGCGAAGTATCCTCATGATTAATCTCGTAATAATCAATCANCCAGAAATAATGATTCAGAAGCCTCGGTTTAAGNTATTCCCGCGTCAGGGGATTCGATTCATATTCGGCTTCAAGTGAAAAGACAGATTGTTTTAACCTGCCNGCTTCCATTTGCTTTAATTCACGTCTTATGGAAAANACCCCCCATAAATAACCATAAACCGGAATCCATTCNCATAACACTTCGCTTTTATAACCAAGCGCCGAAACTTTTTCGGCGAGTTTCTGGATTAAAGCCGATTCCAGAAACATCAAATCAATTTTTGAAGGATCGATAAAAAACGCTTCCTTGAACAATGTCTTGGCGATTTTAACATTCGACAACAGCGCGTTTACATCCGCAACCTCCGCCAGAATTTCAGCGTCCTCCCTTTTCAGCCTGGCCGCGTGTTCAAGGTACTCAAGCGCATCATCATAATTACCGATTCCCTTATGGCACCTGCCTGTCAAAAGTAAAAGCCCCGGATCATGATGGTTCGTACTGCTTAGTAATCCTTCAAAAAAAATGAGCGCTTTAGAAAAAACAAAAAAACGCACCGCGTACTGGCACTGTTCAAAAGTCTCGGTAAACTGCTTTAAAAAAATATTGTATTGTTTAAACAGAGAAAAAAGAAAAGCGCCTTTTTCATACGGGGTTTTTATCTCGTCGATCCTCCTTGTATGTTCAAGCCACCAATGGACGCATTTGAGCGCATGTATAATTTCCCCGTTCTCATAATCAATATCCAGAGCCTGTTCCATGAGGGTGCAAGCAGAAACCGCGTCAGATACTTTCAGTTTGTCATAGGCTGTTTTCAACAACCCCGCAGCCCGCCCATTATCCATTTTTCCTATCTGATTATATCATTTTTTCATGGTTTGACAATACTACCCGCAGGTTGTATTATGAATCGAATGAATAAAATCATTGTTTCTCCATCCATTTTATCAGCGGATTTTGCGGANTTCGGCGGCGCAATCAGGGAAATTGACTCATCAGGAGCGGGCTGGATTCATATGGATATNATGGACGGGTCGTTTGTGCCGAATTTAACCTTCGGAACGCCTCTAATAAAGGCGCTGCGCGGNAAAACNAAGGCATTTTTTGATGTTCATCTGATGATTGTGCAGCCCGGCCGCGTTATTGAAAAATTTTCCAAAGCCGGAGCNGACGCAATCACATTTCATTATGAGGCGGAAGTTCATTCCCAGAAATATCTCGCCGAGATTCGCTCTCTTGGTTTAAAAGCNGGTATCGCCATTGTCCCCTCGACTCCCTGTTCCGTTCTTGAAGAAATACTCCCCTTTATTGATATCGCATTGATCATGACCGTCAACCCGGGCTTCGGCGGACAAACTTTAATCCCTCAATGCCTTGAAAAGGTATCAAAACTCGCAAAATTAAGGGAAAAAGCCGGTTTAAATTTCCGAATTTCCGTAGACGGCGGAATAAATGAGCAAACCGCCCAAAAAGCCGTAAATTCCGGCGCCGACACCCTTGTAATTGGCTCAGCCTTCTTCGCCAGCAGCGACCAGAAAGGTTTGATCACAACCTTACAGGGTTAGTTAGGGGATAGGGGTTAGGGATTAGGGATTAGGGTATAGAGACTAGGGATTGGGGTATTGGTACTGGATGTGAATACTAAAGATGAGTTTTTGAATTAATAATTTTCTTCAGACCCATTTAAATATTAAAAATCCTATCATTAACCTTTACACACGTACTGCTATATGCAAAACCGCTCTAAATTAATGGGAAATTTACTAATATACGAAATAGAAGATAAAACATTATAATTTTTAATCAGTAGACTCCACCTTTACAAGCTATATTTTTAATTAATTACCGTTGACATAATTAATCTCATAGTATATATTTTTATATAGACTGACAGTCGGTCTATATAAAAAACAGGAATATATTTGATAAAGGAGAATTTTTATGAATTTGGATAAATATCGCCGTCCCTTTGTCTTCTTTGGGTTTGCCATTGGAGTCCCTTGGGTAGTGTGGTCAATTACGGGTGTTATCTCCCATTCAGGGCTTTGGGAAAATTACAATTGGGTGATTTTTGGAAGTATTTTAGCGTTTTTAGGGCTCCTTGCTCCTACGGTAACAGCTTTTGTTTTAATCCTGCCAGACAAGGAAATGCGCGACGAGCTAAAGAGCGCCACATTTAGTTTTAAGGGTGTCCATTGGATTTGGTTTGCATACACTCTTCTTTTTCCTTTTGCGGTCATTCTTTTGGCACAGGCAATCTCACTGCTCTTCGGACATAGTGCCGCTCAATTCAAAGTGGTAGAGCAATTTTCATTCAGCGCAGGGATTTTTCCTGTTTGGGTTTTATTTATAATTGTTCCCGTTATCGAAGAATTTGGCTGGCGCACTTACGGCACTCATTGTATCAGAAGAAAATATAATTTGTTTGTAACAAGTATTATTTTCGGTGTACTGTGGGCGATCTGGCATATGCCTCTTTCTTTCATTAATGGTTATTATCACAGCAACTTGGTTGAAACAGGCGCGATTTATTCGCTTAATTATTCGGTCAGTCTCATTCCCTATCTTATAATTGACGGCTGGGTTTATTA
>WQRT01000074.1 GCA_009786625.1 Treponema sp. | reverse complement strand
GTAATACCCGTTCCCTTTCCGAACACGGAAGTCAAGCCCCTTTGCGCCGATGATACTGCATCTCCAAGGTGCGGGAAAGTAGGTCGTTGCCAAGCTTTTTTTTGTTTTTTGCGAGCCGCATCAATTCCGCGGCTCTTTTTTTTTAAGTTTGTGATAAAAATTTTAATTTACTAAACCTGTTGAAATTCCCTCAATGTGCACGAAATAGCCGCTCTTGCGTTGGCGAGAAAGGCTTCCTTAGGCTGGTAATGTAAAAGCGTGTCACTCGCGTATTTATTAAAGTAGGATTTCAGCATTTCATCTTCGGTGAAATTTTTATTTTTCATGTCTAAAATAAAATCGCGGCAGGCGGCGTTGACCTTAAGAGCTTTTTCAAAAAAACCATCTGCTTCTTCTTTTCCGGCTATGCCGCGATGGGGCATTGATAAATGTTCGAAAGGAATCTGACTGCATTTTTTAATTGATTGAACCGTGTCCTTGTAACCTGTAAGGTAACAAGGATAGATTTCTCTGTCCGGCATTAGTACTCCGGGTGTTTCATTTACAATAAAAAGTTTTAATTCAGGTATAAAAAAAGACAGGGAATCTCTCGTGTGTCCCGGAGTTTCGAGTGTTTGAACAGATATCCCTCCAAGGGAAATAATGTCGTTATCCTTTATTGTTATATCAGCGTGAAATAAATCATCGTTGTAATCCGTGTTGAGTTCAGTATTGTAGGTTCTCGTCGCCGCGAGAGACAGTTCGCGGATAACTCTGCGGGGAGTGTTTTTCAAAAGGACAGCCGCTCCTGTTTCACCTGTAACAACGCGGACGTTTTCCCATTCTTTTCTGAAATATGGAAGCGCTCCGATATGGTCATAATGGGTATGAGTTAAAAAGATATAATCCAAAGTGCGTTTATGGGTATTATTCATGTTGACAGCCCGGTCGTTAAGTGCGTTTTTTACGTTTTGAATAGTTTTTTCACCGCAGAACATCATGCCGCAATCAAAAAGAGCAGTATAATTATCGCCGATAAGGAGCTGCCCCTCGCTTGATTGGTGGGCGATACAATTTACAAATCTATCCATGATTCTTTAATATATCATATCTGCTTTTTTTCTGCCGATACTATCAATATGAAAAAGAAAAATATTCTCTTGTTTGCATTATTTTTATCAATCTTAATTCCGTTTCAATTGATGGCTCAGACTTCTGAGGTTTTCCGCCAGGAAGGTATCGCATCATGGTACGGCAGGGAGTTTGAAGGACGCCCGACTGCTTCCGGCGAGATATTCAATTCTTCGCAGTTAACTGCCGCTCACCCGAGTCTGCCATTTGGGACGATGCTTATCGTTACGAATCAGCATAACAACAGAAGCGTAACTGTTAGAGTAAATGATCGCGGGCCATTTGTTCCGGCAAGGATAATTGATATTTCGAGAGCCGCCGCAGAACAACTTGACATGATCGTCACCGGTACCGCTCCTGTTACCGTTGTCAGTACAGACAGGGTTCACATAACAACTCCGGCTGTAGGCGCGCAAATTGCGCCTCAGAATTCCACACCCGCAGCGCCGCAAGCGGCAGTACAGGCAAACACCGCTGATGTTGTTCTTCCTCAAAACCCTGCGGTTTCTCTGCCTGCCGCTTTTTCGGGTTTAAGGGTAGTGCCGCAGATCAGCATAACTCCGGAAAGAAATTACCGCTTTCAGGTCGGCTCTTACAGAAACTCAAGAAACGCGCTGGACGCTTTTACAAGGCTCAGGGACTCCGGTTTAAATCCATCGTATGAACGTTTTACAAACGAGAATAATGTTGATTTTTTCCGTGTGGTAGTATCTGGTGTGTCCGGGACTGACTTTAATTCTACAGCCGCATTAATCAGCGCCGCGGGTTTCCGTGAAGCTCTTATCCGGGAAGAAAATTGAGGTTGTTCCAAAAACTGAAGTTTCGGAACAGCTTCAATTAAAAGTAAATTGTATAACCGGTAAAATCTGGATTATTCTGGTTTTACCGGTTTGAATAAAGCTTTCATGAGTCATTTTTGAAAGCAGATGCATCAACCTGATTAATATACAAAAATTTAACAAATAGACCACTACCCGGCGGTTTTTGAGTGAAATTTCTTTCCTGTCAGTCATTAATTTAATATATTAGTATATAAATGGCCGATAAGTAAATAATAATGGTAAAAAATAATAACGATAGGATAAAATCTCTTGAACGCAGCAAGAAAATGGCTGATGCGCTTAATAAAATGTCGGCGTTTTTTCTGTCAAACACGGCTGATAATTTTGATGATGTGATGTCAACTGGTATGGGTTTGATTGCGGATGCCGCCGAACTTGACAGAATGAATATCTGGCGCAATCAATCAACGCCGTCAGGTTTAACTGTTTCTCAAATCTACCGATGGGACAGGGCTTCAGGGGGAATCACTCCGCCGACAGAAAAGCTTCATAATATTTACTATCAGGATATGTTTCCGCGTTGGGACAAACTGCTTTCCGCGGGTGAATCAATTAACAGTCCTGTCCGGTTTATGCCCGAAGGACGTTTGCTGGAACAATACGGCGCGGTTTCTGTTTTTATTACGCCGATTTTTTTAAAGGGCGCTTTCTGGGGTTTTATAATTTTCAGCGATCACCGGAATGAAAAATATTTTGACGCTGAGTGCGTTGAAATGCTGCGTTCCGCGTCATTTCTGTGCGGTAATGCCATTATACGCACTGAGTTGGAACAGGAACTGATTGAAGCGCATAAGTTTTATCAAGCTATTATAAAATCCGCGCCGATCGGTCTTACAATCTTTGATGATAATATAAATGTTATAGATTGCAACGAAGAAATATTAAAAATATGCGGTACCACAAAGCAAGATTACATCGATAATTTTTATTCATTTTCACCGTTGAATCAATTTGACGGTGAAGACACTGTATTAAAAACTCAAAAAATATTAAAACATCTGATTGATACAGGCGAGAATATTACATCTGAATGGCTTCATAAAACAAAAAATGGTGAGATAAAACCATGTGAAACTACAGTGACAGCAATAGAGCGTGACGGCAAATACACTGTGATGGCGTTTACTTATGATCTTAGTAATATTAAAAAAATGCAAAAAGAGATCAATAAAACGGCAAAGATCAATCAAGCTATATTAGATACCATGCCGGTTGGTATGGCAGTCTTTACCGGTAATCCCCCGGTGATCACTGACTGCAATGTTGAACTGACAAAAATGTTCAATGCTCCAAAGCAGAGAATTATCGATCATTATTTTGAAGATTTTTCCGAGGATTATCTGCCTGACGGACGTCCTGCTCTTTCTGAAGCTCTTAGTATTATTGAACGCGCAAGCGTCGGCGAATCTATAAGAATTGAATGGCCTCATAAAACCGCGGACGGCGTGAGCGTTCCTTGCGAGCTTACGCAGACATGCGTCCGTGTTGATAATGAATTGATCATACTGGCGTTTCTGTACGACTTACGTAACATTAAAAAAATGGAAAAGGAAGTTATAAAGGCCGCTAAGATCAATCAGGCTATAATTGATAATCTGCCGATCGGCATGGCTTTCTTTGACGGCACTCCGAGTGTTACCAATGTTAATGATAAACTCGCAATAATGTTTGACGCTCCGAAGCAGCAGCTTATCGATCGTTACTACGAAGATTTCTCGCCGGAGTTTTTGCCGGATGGACGCAATGCCCTGGAAGTTGCTTATGAAAACACTAACCGCGCTATAGCCGGTGAGACAGTCAGATTTGAATGGCCTCACCAGACGGCGGCTGGGAAAATCGTGCCTTGCGATATTACGCTTACGCGGGTTCAGGACGAAGATGAATTTATTGGAATCGGTTTCCTTTATGATTTAAGCGATATTAAAAAATTGACACATCATTTGCATGAGCAGGACGAGCTTTTAAAAGCGCTTAACAATGTATCTTCCACTTTGATTGAACCGGGAACGTGTTTTGAAGATTCTCTTCAGGATGCCGTGAATATAATCGCGGCCGCCGTAAATGTCGAGCGTGTTTGTATATGGAAAAATTACAATTCCAGCGACGGAGGTTACTGTTCTGAAATTTACGAGTGGGATAACGGTAATTTTAAATCGAACGTTGAACATGGTATTCTCGCGGAAGACTTAAAATACAGCGATAAAACNTTCTTAAAAGATCTGGCATCGCAGGGAAACAGCGTCAGTTTACTGGTACGCGACATGGAGTCAAATNTAAAAGAGCACCTAACGGCGCGNGGTATAATTTCTATTTTTATAATGCCGGTTTATATAAAAGAAAAATTCTGGGGATTTATCGGTTATGATAATTACACCAGGGAACGCTTATTTACGGAAAATGAAGAATTAATTCTGCGTTCCGCAAGCCGGACAATTGTAAATGCAATCAGCCGCAATACTATTACCGTGCGTCTTGAGAGAGCTGTAAAAGAAGCGAACGAAGCGAATAAACAGAAAAACACAGCGCTCAGATCCCTTGAAAGCATCATGAATGGTCTTGACGCTCTCATCTATATCACCATTCCTAATACCGGTGAGTTATTATTTGTAAATAATTACATGAAGAAAATTCTCGGCAAGGAAGGCGATGACCTTGTNGGAGAACATTGTTATAAAGTNCTGCGCGGCTTTAATAAAAAATGCGAATTCTGTCCNTGTGTCGCGCTTGAAGAAAATCCTGATCAAATCGTTGTATGGGATGATTATGTTGATATNTTAAGCGGCTATATACGCCATTCCGATTGTTATATTGACTGGCCGAACGGTCAGAAGGTTCACCTTCAGCACGCGGTTGATATAACTGAATTGATTACCGCGAGAGAACAGGCTGAGCAGGGGAACCGTTCAAAGAGCGCGTTCCTTGCGAACATGAGCCACGAGATACGCACTCCGCTTAACGCNATAATCGGNATGACCGTTATCGGAAAATCCGCCGAAGATCTTCCGCGCAAAGATTATTGTTTTGAAAAAATTGAGAACGCTTCNCATCATCTGTTAGGTGTAATTAACGATATTCTTGATATGTCAAAGATCGAGGCTAATAAATTTGAACTTGCGCAGGAAGAGTTTAATTTTGAAAAACTGCTTCAGCGCGTTGTCAATATCGTCGCTTTCCGTGCTGACGAGAAAAAACAAAAACTTACAATACATATTGATAAGTCCATCCCGCGCACTCTTGTCGGCGATGATCAGAGGCTTGCGCAGGTTATTACAAATCTTCTCGGCAACGCGGTCAAGTTTACCCACGAGGAAGGTTTTGTCCGGCTTGAAACTCGTTTTATCGGCAAAGAAGANGACACATATACGATTATGATTACTATCAANGANTCCGGGATNGGTATTGCGCCTGAACAGCAATTGCAGCTTTTCCGCTCTTTCCAGCAGGCTGAGTCCGGAACATCGCGCAGATTCGGCGGCACCGGATTGGGTCTTGTCATTTCAAAGAACATAGTTGAGCTTATGGGCGGAACAATTGAGCTTGAATCGGAAGTCGGTAAGGGTTCATCGTTCTCTTTTACCTTTAAGGCGAAGCGCGGAATCAGAAGAACGCAGGGTTTATCGGAAATCGGAGTTAACTGGGAAAATATTAAAATAATGGCGGTAGATGATGATCAGGAAATACTGGATTATTTCAAAGATGTCATTGCGGGTTTTGGCACAACCTGCGATACCGCGTTGAGCGGACAGGAAGCGCTGGCGCTTATCGGGGAACACGGCTTGTATGACGTTCATTTTGTCGATTGGAAGATGCCTGATATGGACGGTATAATGCTGGCGAAGGAATTAAAAGCGAGATCTGAATCGCCGAAACATACAGTCGTAATAATGATTTCCGCCGCTGAGTGGAGCACTGTCGCGGATGAGGCGAAGAAAGCCGGCGTTGACAAGTTCCTTTCAAAGCCGCTGTTCCCGTCAGCAATCGCGGACGCGATTACAGAGTCGATTGGAAACAGTAATTTACCGGAGAAAGAACAAGCGGATAACAAAGATATTTTTAAAGGCTGTAAAGTTCTGTTAGCTGAAGATGTGGACATTAACCGCGAGATTGTGGAAGCGTTAGTTGATCCGACTTCTCTGGAGATTGACTGCGCCGAAAACGGGCTTGAAGCGGTTAAAGCGTTTACAAACGCGCCTGATAAATATGATTTAATTTTGATGGATGTTCAGATGCCGGAAATGGACGGATATGAGGCAACCAGAAAAATCCGCGAATTAGAAGATAATTTTGCAATTAACTCCGCGGGATTCGCCGAAGGTGAAACCCGAAGGCATCAGCGCAAGCGGATACCGATAATCGCGATGACAGCTAACGTTTTCCGCGAAGACATTGAAAGATGCCTTGCGTCCGGTATGAACGATCATATCGGAAAACCGCTCGATATCGACGAGTTTTTCAATATGCTGAGGAAGTACCTGCTTTAATAAAATATCACCGCGGAAATTTTACTGCCGAAATTCTGAAAAAGCCTGATTTTGATCTATTTAACTTTTTCTTTCATTTCTTTTACATAGCTGTAAATATGCGCGGCGGCTCCTGTTCCGTACTTCGCTATTATTTTTACAATTGCGCTTCCGACAATTACGCCGTCCGCGATACGCGCCATCTGTTCGGCTTGCTGCGGCGTGTGAATGCCGAAACCTATCGCGACGGGAACTTGCGTAACGGATTTGATTGCCGCCGTTATTGCGGCGAGGTCTGTTGTAATCTCGCTGCGGATGCCCGTTACGCCCATTGAAGAAACAAGATAGATAAAACCGCAGGCGTTTTTAGCGATCTCTTTTATCCGCGCTTCTGAAGTTGGAGCGATTAGCGATATTAAATCTACGCCGTATTTTAGCGCGGCTTCTTTTACAGGCGGCTGTTCTTCGAACGGAAGGTCGGGGATGATGATGCCGTCAAGTCCAGCGTCCGCGCAGCGTTTAAAAAACGCGTCATAACCTGTTGTGTTTGGGGCGCGGGAAGCGAAATCGTAGTGAAAAACAGGATTAGCGTAAGTTAAGAACACAAGCGGAACATCAGTTTCTTTGCGTAAATCCGATACAAGATTTATTAATTTTTCTACAGTTGCACCCGCCGCAAGAGCGCGGTTATTCGCTTCCTGAATCACCGGGCCCTCGGCAATCGGATCAGAAAATGGGATGCCTATTTCTATCAAGTCAGCGCCGGCTTTTATCATTTGCAGAATATATTCTTTTGTTTTATNAATNGNNGGATCTCCGCCGGTTACAAAACCGATAAATGCTTTGCCGTTTTTAAAGGCGTTTTGAATTCTGCTCATTTATATTTTCCTTTGTAATTCGTGTACCGGCTTACTCATTTATTTTTTTTCCTCTGTAACGCGCGATAGATGCCGCGTCTTTGTCGCCTCTGCCTGAAAGACATATAATGATGCTCTCGCCGCTTGAATAGTTACGTGCAATTTTTTGCATGTGCGCGACTGCGTGGGCGCTTTCTATCGCGCAGATGATTCCCTCTGTACGCGAAAGATATTCAAACGCGCAGACGGCTTCCTCGTCCGTTACGGGAACATACTCCGCGCGTTTGGTGTCATTTAAATGCGCGTGTTCCGGCCCTATACCGGGATAATCAAGCCCTGCGGAAATTGAATACACAGGAGCGATCTGGCCTTCATCGTTCTGGCAGAAATAGGATTTCATTCCATGGAAAATGCCGACAGTTCCCTTCGCGATACTCGCCGCGTGTTTTTCCGTATTTATCCCAGAGCCTGCCGCCTCGCAGCCTATAAGTTTTACGTCCTTATCATTTATAAAATTGTAAAAAATTCCTATCGCGTTAGAGCCGCCGCCGACACACGCGATAACAGCCGCCGGTAGTTTTCCTTCTGCGGCGAGGATCTGCTCTCTCGCTTCCCTGCTTATTACAGCCTGAAAATCGCGCACAATCATCGGGAAGGGATGAGGACCCATCACAGAACCTAACACATAATGCGTGTCATTAACGCGGCTTACCCATTCGCGCATTGTTTCGTTTACCGCGTCTTTTAATGTCTGCGTTCCTGACATTACAGGATGAACCTTTGCACCTAACAGTTCCATGCGGTAAACATTTAACGCCTGGCGTTCCGTGTCTTCCCTGCCCATGAAAATTTCACACTCCATTCCAAGTAGAGCAGCCGCCGTTGCCGCAGCTACTCCGTGCTGGCCTGCGCCTGTTTCCGCGATTATTCTTGTCTTTCCCATTTTTTTCGCGAGCAAAGTCTGCCCAAGCACATTGTTGATCTTGTGGGAGCCTGTGTGATTCATGTCCTCGCGCTTAAGGTAGATTTTTGCGCCGCCGAGATCGCGCGTCATTTTTTCCGCGTAGTATAATAGAGAAGGGCGTCCCGCGTAATTTTTTAAAAGAGCGTTTAACTCATTTTTAAACGCGTCGTCTTCCTTGTAGTGATTATACGCTTTTTCCAGATTGATGATTTCGTTCATCAATGTTTCCGGAATGTATTGTCCGCCGTATTCGCCGAATCGCCCGGCGAACCTGTCTGTGGTGTTCATGGCGTAATAGTATCATATTAATTAAAAATGTAATACCGGCAAAATATATTCAATAAATTAAAAATCAGGAACACTCACTAATGTAGAACCGTATTGCCCTTTACGGATGAAACGCTCAGGTTTATATTCAATATCCAATTTCTTAAGATTTTCTAACGCTTCATTTCCGCCGTTATCCGCGGATTGTTTAAAGAAAATGACAGCTTGTTCTTTGTCATTATTTGCCATATAGGTAAGCGCCAGATCGTTATATGCAAATGCCATGGCCTCTTCATAAGAATCCGCGTCTATCAATTCATATGTTTCGATGCTTTTATTGCAATATTCTATCGAAGTATTATATTCACCTTTTTCACGATATGCGGCTGAAAGTAATGTGTAGATTAAAAAAGAATCGCCGTTAAAAATTGAGAGCGCTTTTTTAAAATCTGCAATGGCGCTGTGATAGTCGCCTTTTTTTAATAATTTTTTACCGGATTCGATGTATGAATCTACACTCTTTGTAACAGTTTCCTTTATCATATATTCCCACCTATCTTACCGCTACCTGCGGCTGCGGTTATTTAGAACGTGTAAAATGGAAATCGCAGCATTTATCTCCGTTAGCAAGCGTGCCGTTTCTATGAAAATATATTTTCGGCTCATAGCCTCTAAAAGCGACATCGTCATTTTTGCAAAATACCTGGCATAATTCGGCGCAGTCGCATTCTTTTGTTATATCAATATAGATGCAGCGTTTAAGATTAAAATGAATTTCTTTACCGTCGCGCCTGACCCATTCGGTTTCCCATCCTTCAACGGGGAAACTTTTTTTCATGAAAGATTTAACCACAAGCCGGAAAAAACTGTATGTAAATGGAATTTTAAGCATCTTTTTATTTCTTTGTTCCTTTACATGCGCCCATTTCTGCGTTTCAGTCAGGGTTAAATTATACGCTTCTTCTTTTGAGAAGCCGCTTTCCTGCAAAGATTTGTAAAACGCGATAACAGGAAGCATGTTCGTGCTCATGTGATTCTTAATACTGTCATTGTTTTTAAAATCTGCTTTGGCAAGCATTGAATCTAACAGTTCTTCCGATCTGATAAAAATTTTATTACCCTTATCTTCTCCAAAGATATTAACGCAATCCTCCTGTAAAAAAAATAAATTTGTATTTTTATAATCCATAACAATTAATCCTTTCTCTTTACCGCTGCCGTTAGCTGCAATATTTTCTCACGGTCTTTTACCCCGTTTGTTTCCGCGCCGCTTGATACATCAACCGCGTACGGATTAATCGAAACCGCCTTTTCAATATTATTTATACCGATGCCTCCCGCTAAAAACCACGGTCTTTTTGTTTGTAAAAATTTTAAATAATTCCAGTCGAATGTTTTTCCTGAACCCGCTCCCGAATCCATAAGAATGTAATCGGCGCTGTGGGGAAGGCGCAGTTTTGGTTTTATGTCTTCATGGATAATTGTTTTTATTACTTTTATCGGCTCGTATTTTTTCTGCCTGAGCGCCGTTGCGCTCATTTTTTTCAACGCTGTAATGTAGCTCTCATCTTCATTGCCGTGCAATTGAGCGATGGAAATTATTCCGTTGTGGTACAGTTCTGTGATAAGCGCGATGGGCGCGTTTACAAATACGCCGACAGGAATAATGCCGTCGTTTAAGCGGAAACGCAGATACTGTGCAAGAGGCGCGGAAATCTGCCTCGGACTTTTCGCGAATACAAAACCCGCGAAATCGGGACGCGCCTCATTTACAAAATCAATGTCTTCTTCGCGGAAAAGACCGCAAATTTTTATCAACATAAAATTAGATTATCATATTTTATCAAAATACTACAGCCTTTTAAAACACAGCGGATCCGCCTGTGACAACCCATGACGCCATAATCGCCAGAACGAATGAGCCTGTGTAAACAGTTCCGCTTTTTCTGTACAGCCATGTCGAAAAGAAAAAGAACACCGCGAACTGCGGGACAAGCAGAATTAATATTGACATGAACGGTCCGCCGAATAATGATGAGAACAGCATGTCGGCTCCTGGACCTAGTCCCATGAAGAACGGAACGTATTGAATCAGCGCAATTATAAATAATCCTCCGAGCATTACAAGTATGCTGTAGCCCCACCACACAAGCTGCGTAAGCGCGCCTGATGGTTTGCCTTTGAATGTATATTCCGGGAGCCTGAGCTGCCCGTAAAGTTTTATTCCCGCGTTGATTGTAAAGAAGGCCGCGTAGACAGGCAGGTACACAAAGAACTGCCCGAAGCGTAATGGAGTGAAAGGTCTGAAGAACGGCCAGATAAAACGGAAGTCAAGTTGAAAAACAGCGGCGCTTACGCATGTCATTATGTACATAACGCCTGTCAGGATGAAGGCCGCAGCGCACGCGCGTATGATTAAATTTTTACAATTGTATTCGGACTTTGAATCCGCTGATGTTCCTTCCATCGCAAGATCGGCAAATGTCCACCCGGCTAATTTCCCGCCGCCTTTTTTACACCAAAGGTATAACGAGACAAGCGCTACAAGCATTAAAAAACCAAGCCATGTAATAAAACCGTTGCCGATGGGCATGCGGAAAATATCTTCAGGTAACGGAAGAAGCCCGTGCCCAAGCTGAGTTAAAAACGGAAATGTTATTCCGCTTATCAGAACCGCCGTCATAATGTTGGCTGTTCGATCCGAACGGGCGAGCATCTTAGGTTTTTCGCTGAGCGGAATGGAAAGCGGTTTAAAAAATTTAAATTTGATAAGAATTAAAAAAAGAGGAAGCATGGAAACCATTGCAGCTAACATCGCGAGCAGGCTTAATGTTTCTTTAAGCCATTGCACATGGCTTGTGTCCGCGAGATCGGTGTTTACTTCAAGCGCGGTCTTAAGCCAGTTCATCGTTGGGGCTAGAGCGTCGCTGTCGAATGTTACAAGACGGTGATTGGTGATGATAAGCTCCATGCGCCTCGCGCTGCCGTCCGCGAATGAGCCGTATGTTCTGTTCCATTCAACGGGAGAGGATTGTCCCATAAAATCGCGGTAACGAAGAGGCGTTCTTTCGAGTCCGCGTATATTATGCTGATAATCGCGCATATTCTCGAACTCTTCGATGAGCGANTGGAGCAGCAGCACATTGTTGAATTTTATATTCTGCGAATCGTACAGGTTTTGATGATAGACTTCGCCGCANTGCAGAACGATNGCGCGGTGTTCGGGAAAATCGGAAGCGACCGACCANGACGACCATGTCCCCATTGAATGTCCNGTCATCGCCATTCTTCCCGAATCGACAAACGGAAGCGATGACAGATAACGCCATGCGCTTCTGCCGCCCATTGAACTGTCGGAGAGTCCGTCGGAAACCGGCCGGCGGAAAAAATCCTGAATACTGAATGTCATCAATACCATGTAGCGAAGAGGTCCTGAAATTGTTTTATCTAAATTTTTTATATTGTAATGTGCCCAGCCGCGTCCGCGCATTCCGGGATTTGAATCGCCGTGACCGTAGCTGTCAATCGAAAGGACAACCATGCCTCTTCGCGCAAGCTCGACGCAGTACGCGGTATTGGTATCTTTATCGCTCTGGTAA
>WQRT01000073.1 GCA_009786625.1 Treponema sp. | reverse complement strand
GGAACTGGAAAATATTCATTATTAAATTCGTATAATTCTTGCAGTAAGCACTCTTCAAATTCTATTATATTTGATTTTTCTACAAATTCTATTAACAAATCAGTAATTTTTGAAATTTCATGTTCAAGTTTTAAGATATTATATTCTGTAACTTTGCAATTACTAATAAGTGCATTAAAAGTAGAAATATCTATGCCTATAGAATTAATACCTAACTCTGATGCCTGAGTCATAGTTGTCCCGCTTCCAGAAAATGGATCGAGAACTATATCGCCTTCTTTAAAATAGACATCTTTTTTAAACTTATCTTTATGGTTATCCAGAAAATATTCTACAAGTTGAGGTATAAATTTACCTTTATAAGGGTGCAGCCTGTGAACATGTTTTGTCGTTTCTGCCTCTTTATATTGGTCAAATGATAATGCCCAATTAAGATCATCTCCAAGTTTTTCCTTAAAATTTAATTCTCTAGAACCATTATATGATTGATAATAATCATTAAGCTCGCTTATTGACACAAACGTTGTCCCATTTTGCTCAATTCGCCGAATTCGCCCGTATTGTATGAGATATGATATATTAGATGTCGTTACATTTTTTCTTAAATGATTTGTTGCCCAAATACTAGCCTCTTTTATCGTTAAAAGATGTTCCTTTCTACCATAAAGCTCAGGGAAAAGCAGGTTTTCATGACGTATTTGAGTCAGATTTGTCATATTATATAGTTTACAATACCCTATTTCTTTGTCAAGCAGGTAAAAAACATAGAAAATCTAAGGTTTTTATACAAAATATATAAAAATTTAATTTCCAACCGTTACCGATGTGTCGAGACATACCCGCTGGAGGTTTCGCTTAACACGGCATTAATAAATTAATGATGTGTCACATTCACAGCAGGGAAACGCAAAAATGGTTCCGCAGCACACTGCTCCCCGGCTTGCCTCCGATGGAATTAATTAAAATAATGTTAAATGATATATGCGCAAATTTTCCAGAAGTTAAATGAAAAAAGTTTAAAAGAAATAATGTTAATTTTTTCTTGAAAAATCTTGAAATTTTCTTTTATAGTGTGTTTTTTATTAATGGTGATAGATAAAAACGCACAAATAGACGAATATAATTCAATACTATTTTCGTATGTGAATTCAAACTCTCTTTTCTATTTATAGAGGTATTTTATGAAAAACAAATATATTGTAATAATAACTATAGCTGCGATTACCGCATTGGCAATTACCGCAATAGCTGATAGAGCGTTCAGTTCCAAACAACTTGAAAGCATTACAATCCCTGTTACGGTAACCTGCATAGGATGCTACGCTTTCGCGGGAAACCAGCTAACAAGTTTAAGTATACCGGATTCAATGACTCAAATAGGTGATAACGCGTTCTCGCAAAACAGATTTTCCAACGTAACAATACCAAAATCGGTAACATACATAGCGGAAGAAGCGTTTACACAGAATCCAATAATAAGCGTAACGATACCAAACACTCTGGGTGGACAGAACATTGTTTCCATAGCTTCCACAACTTTTAAAAATAAAGGACTGACAAGCGTCACTATTCCCAATACAGTTACTGTTATCCGCAATGAGGCGTTTGGTACTGGTGTTTCAATAGATCAAAATAAAAACCAAATAACAAGCCTTACCATTCCCAATTCTGTAACGAGTATTGGCTGGGGAGCGTTTAGGGGTAACCAGATAACCAGTGTTGTTGTTCCCAATTCTGTTACTTCTCTTCACCCCCAAGCATTTGACGACAATACAACAATAACAAGGCGGTAAAGTTACCAGGGAATCGCAAAACAATCCTCGCGATTCTCCGCCGCAAAGACCCAGCCGCTTGAATAATTTAAATAACACCAAATACAACCATACATGGAATAATTATGGACACAGCATTTCATATATGGCAGGTTGGGACGGCGGTTAATATACATAAACAGCATAATCACAACAAGCATGGCAAGCCGTGGGACTGGGGATCGCAAAATAATCTTTGCGGTTCTCTGCGCAGGAGATGAAGCATCCGTCGAACGAAGTTCGATGGATGCAAAGCTCCGAAGCAGTTTCCCGCAAATATTTTGCGATCCCCAGTCCCACGGCTTGCCATACCTACATTGATATTAAGATATTTTATTTCTCCGCATCCCCAGCCTGCCATGTATAAAAAGCATCTTTTTTTAATTTAACATATATGCTAGTATAACCCCATGGGAATCTTCGACCGCCTGGGAAGCGTAATCAACAGCTACTTCAGCGATTTCAGCCAGGAAACTAACCGCAAGTTTAATTCATCAGGCGATCCGGATTTAAATTCGGCATTTGAGGAACTTGACGATTTTTTAAACAACAGGGAACCGCGCGCTAAAACCCGGAATGAAAACTCAGGCGGTCAATCGTACTCATGGCGGGACAGCTCTAATAAGGACAGTTTCTCTGGCGCAGGTGCGAACGCGGGCGCAGGTGCGGGCGCTAAACCAAATCAGCCGCCTGAGGAACTGAGGTCTGATTTTGAGAAACTGGAAGTGCCTTTCGGTTCTGATCTTGAAACATGCAAAGCTTCATATAAAAAACTTTTAAAGATACATCACCCGGACAGGCACGCGGGGCATGAAGAAAATTTTAAAAAGGCTACGGAGAGGATGGCGAGGATTAACGCTTCTATGGACAGGATCGAGAAGTGGCATCAAAAGTAAAAATCTACACGGATGGCGGCTGCTCCGGCAACCCGGGTCCCGGCGGCTGGGCTTATGTGATGGTGCTTGATACATTCAACGGCAGTCAAATCGCGGCGCAGTCNAANGGCGGAGAGGAAAANACAACCAACAACAGGATGGAACTAACCGCNGTCATCATGGCGTTACGCGCATTAAAAGCGGACGGCAATATGCCGCGCGCCGCTTTCGTGCTTACNGATTCGCAGTATGTACAAAAAGGCATCACGGAGTGGATTCACAACTGGAAACGCAATTCATGGAGAACCAGCGATAAAAAACCTGTTAAAAATCAGGATTTATGGATGGAGCTTGACGCGCTTGCCGGTGAACTGCCTGTTCAATGGGAATGGGTCAAAGGACACGCGGGGAATGAGTACAATGAACTGTGCGACGCAATGACTCAAGAAGCAATCGCGGAAATAAAATAATAGAGCTGCCGGACAAGTCAAATCACTCAATAGAAATAATTCTGATGTTTCTTAGCGTATAACGAAGACCGGCGCTCATTCCGTTTGCGTATCTTAACTCGCTGACAGCCGCATCGCCTTCCACCACGACAGTCCTTTGCTGCAGATTATGAAGAGCCGCTCTGTCCTCCCTTGAAATATACCAGTCAAGCGGACGGTCATTGCCGGCGGCGTGTTCCTCAGTCACTTCACGGCCTGTGATAATAAGTTCGGTAAACGGTTCTGAACCGACAAGACGGACAATTCCCGCTATCCGCGCATTGCGCGTAACGGTTTCTGCGGCTGCGGATTGAGATACGGCGTTTCTGTCCCTGACACCGAATGAGAACAAAGGAATTGCGCATAATAACATTAAACCTGTTAACACTATACACCGCATATTAATGACTATTGCCTGATATAGGCATAAACAGATCATTGTGATACGGAGCCAGAATGAACATACTGCCCGATATATCTCTCTGAGTATAAAACTGCGGAGCATTGTTTATACTTGCCGAAACAGATCGCGCTTCGTCAGGCTGAAGAAACCCGTCATCTCTGCGTCCGTAAAAATCCCGCGCGTCAATCCTGTAATAACCGGAAGAAATACCCGCCGCGTAACGGCCGGATGAAAACTGCGGTTGAATATTCGCAAATACATCTGTGAAAATTAGACCATATATGGCTTGTCCGTTCTTATTCGGATTATAATTGAAAGTTAATAAAGCGCCGCCTTTAGGAACCATGTTTATATCGAAGAAATTGGAATTCGGACCTGTATCTTTATGCAAACCGGTATACCAGACGGTTCCGCCTACATCATCTGTCGGAGAAGATTTTTCAGAAGCTGAGTATGAATAAACAGCTTCCCCCGGGAATAATGAAGCATAAAAACTACCATTATTAATATAACGAGGTTTAATATGTTTTAAATAACTATCGTTCATATACCCATATTCTTTACTGGGATGCATAATATAATTAGCGGCATGCCACGCTTGAAGCATAGTAGGCCACGAACCGTCAATATACTGCATTGTTATAGCTTGGTGATCTGAATGTGGAGCATTCATGATCCTTCCATAAATTTTTTCACCAATTTCTGAATGTATTCTTAACCACTGGAAAAAAAGATTGACAGTTGAATAATCATTCAAAATAGTAAGAGGATCTGTATTTGTGTAATTACCCCACACAAAGAAATTATCGCCTTTTGCGATATAACCTGTAACATCATCGTTGTACCAGTTTATACGGCGCTGGCTGGGTATGCGGGAGTATACCCATTCAGCGGCGGACGATAAACCTTCATCGAGCCATGTGTCCATAGATCCTCTAGGCTGATTTGCCGTTCTATACCTTTCGGTTGTTGTGAAGTTCATAAGATGCTGCATTTCATGGGCGAGCGTTTCATAAAACTCCGCCATACACTCTGCCGCGGAATTAAAATATGATTCATCCAAAGAAGGATATGTGTCCATATAGATCATATCGCATCCATTTGAACCCGGCGCAGAAAATGGATCATAAAAATCATACGAATAGAAATAACCTGCGATATAACTTCCGGTAGCATTAAAATTATCTTTTATATCTAAAAGTAAAATAGTTAATTTACCGTTTTTATCGGTTAAAGAATCGGCGTATTGCATTGTATTCATCATAGCGCCGTTGATATTAGTATTCCACCCGAACGCTTCCATCATTCTTGCGTAGATGCCGTTGCCGCTTGCGGCATACCGGTTTGCGATCTCTCCCGCTTTTGCCGCNGTTACTGCGGAACCGTTTTCNACCCAGACATCGCAGCGTGAATTTTGAGCCAGACGCCTCGCTGTCAATCTATATCTNTNATTNTTCTCGTCAAGCGCAAAAAATTGTCTTGTCGTGCCGTCGCCTGTATTATAGCCGCCGCCTCCGTATTCAATGACTAAATCACAGCTTATAATAAAAAAACATAATAAAATAACCGCAAAAATATTAAGTGACTTTTTCACATTCATCCTCTTGTAATTAATATAACACATATTTAAAAATCAAACTAAAGAAAAAAGTTACAAAAAACTTATTTTCCGTGGCAATGTTTGAATTTTTTACCGCTGCCGCAGGGGCAGGGATCGTTTCTGCCTGTNTTGGGATGACTTCGGACAACAGTGGCGGCGTCNGGGCGGCTTGCTTTTTCCATCTGAGANGAACCNTGCGAAGTTGATGTTCCGCCTCCCCCTGTAAAAGATCCCATGCTGCTGTGGCTNGCGGTTCCTGTNCCGGAAGCCTGCCTGACAGGTCTCCGCGTGCCGCCTTCCGATATTTGAATACGGATAAGATGCAGGCGCGACGCGATTTCATGCCTGATATCGTCGATCATTTTTTCGAAGATGCGGTAACCTTCAAGCTTGTATTCTGTAAGAGGATTTTTTTGCGCGTAACTGCGAAGGTAGACAGCTTCGCGCAGAGCCTCCATGTTCTCCAGATGATCCAGCCACTTTCGATCGATAGCTACAAGATAGTTATCGCGTATAAAATAATTCAGGTGCAAAGAAGTGATAAGCTCTTCCTTGCCGCTTATGTCTTTTTCCAGGTCTTCGATAATCCTGTTTTCCAGCATCGGCGGATTTCTGTACTCGGCGCTGTCAGGTGATACCGTAAGAACGTAACCAAATTTATTACGAAGCTGTTCAGTCAGATCGTTGATAGCCGCGTTTATATCATGTTTTGCCGTGTTGGCACATTCGTCGATCATGTCGCCCACCATGCCCGCGGTTCCGTTGTTTACCCTTACTTTTAAATTTTGATCGATGATGATCGCGTCACGCTGTTCGTAAATGTATTTACGCTGTGTGTTTAAAACATCGTCATATTCAAGCAGATGTTTGCGGATTTCAAAGTTGCGCTCTTCAACTTTTTTCTGCGCGTTTTCTATGCTCTTGTTCAGCATCGGATGGTTAATCGCTTCTCCTCCGTCCATGCCGATTCTTCCCATGATGTTCTTCATACGTTCTCCGCCGAAAAGACGCATAAGCTCGTCATCCATTGAGATGAAAAATCTGCTCTTTCCCGGATCACCCTGCCGCCCCGAACGGCCGCGAAGCTGGTTATCGATGCGGCGGCTTTCATGGCGCTCTGTGCCGATTACGTAAAGCCCTCCAAGGGATTTTACTTCCTCGTAATCCTTTTTCCATTTTTCGTATTCTTCTTTGTAGATGGCGGCGTACTGCTCCGCTGTCGCGTTTGTTCCGGCGCGTCTTCTTGCGCGGGATTCAGGATTTCCGCCGAGTTTAATATCAGTGCCGCGCCCTGCCATGTTGGTTGCGATTGTAACAGCGCCTTTCGCGCCCGCTTCCGCGATAATAAGAGCCTCGCGGGCGTGGTTTTTTGCGTTTAACACTTCATGACGCACGCCCCTGCGCGAAAGAAGCGCGGAGACTTTCTCTGATTTTTCGATAGACACAGTACCGACAAGCATCGGCTGGCCTTTTTTATACGCATCGGCGATCTCGTCGCATAACGCGTTGAACTTGTCGGTCTCGTTAAGATAAACAAGATCGTTTTCATCGTTACGCGCAACAGGCAGGTTTGTCGGGATTACAACAACGTAAAGATTGTAAATTTTCGCGAACTCGACGGCTTCGGTATCGGCGGTGCCGGTCATGCCGGAGATTTTTTTATACAGCCTGAAATAGTTCTGGAACGTGATTGTCGCCATCGTCCTGTTGCGCTGCGCGATCTTTATCCGCTCCTTCGCCTCAATCGCCTGATGAAGCCCGTCTGAATAACGCCTGCCGTGTAAAATGCGCCCTGTAAACTCATCGACAATTTGAACCATGCCGTCCTGCACGACATAGTCAACATCAATATGGAAAAGTTTATGCGCCCTTAACGCCTGGGTAAAATAATGGATGTACTCGAAATTTTCCTCGTCCACAATCGCGCCTTGTATAAGGTTTCGTTTTTTAAGTATCTCCTCGATATGCGCGAGCCCATCATTGCTGAAGGAAATATTTTTATTTTTTTCGTTCAGTTTATAATGACCGATAACTTCATCGCCCTTTGTTTCGTCGGGATATTCGCCGTCTTCCTTTTTTTGCACTTCACACAGGCTGCCCAAAAGTTTGTCCACCTCGGCGTACTTGAATGTGTCGTCTTCGGCCGCGCCTGAAATTATTAAAGGAGTACGCGCTTCGTCAATCAATATAGAATCGATTTCGTCTACGATACAGAAATTATGAGAACGCTGCACGCGGCTTTCCATTTCGCGGTGCATATTATCGCGCAGATAATCAAAACCGAATTCATTGTTTGTTCCGTAGGTGATATCGCAAGCGTAATTCATCTTGCGCTGCGCGTTATCCATGTTGGAAAGAATCGTTCCGACAGTCATTCCAAGAGAACTAAAAATCGGCCTCATCCATTCGGCATCGCGGCTCGCGAGATAATCATTTACGGTAACGATATGGACGCCGGTTCCGGGTATCGCGTTAAGGTAAGCGGCGGAAACGGACATCAGTGTTTTACCTTCGCCTGTTTTCATTTCGACGATTTTGCCTTGATGCAAAACGATGGAACCCAGAACCTGCACATCGTACGGCCGCTCGCCGAGATTGCGCCGCGCGGCTTCACGTGCAAGCGCGAACGCTTCGGGCAGAATACTGTCAAGGCTTTCGCCGTTTTTGCATCGCTCCCGGAAAAGCTCCGTCTGCCGCGGGAATTCTTCTGCCGGAAGAGAAACCGCCCAGATTTCTTTTTCATTTACTTTATGAAGTATAGGAAGAAGCGCCTTCACATCACGTTCATGTTGAGAGCCGAACAGCGCTTTAAATAGTTTATCAATCATGGTTTTATTTTATCTTAAATGACGGAGATTGTGAATAGGCGGTTTGAAATAGTGACTGTCACAATATTATGTTGTATAATGTCTTATGTCTGTATTAACTGTTTCAAATCTGTATAAACGCTTTAATCTTGAGGCGGGGTTTTTCGCGCGGTTTGGGAGGTTTGTCAACGCAGTAAATAATATTTCCTTTTCCATTGGCAAGAACGAATCCTACGGGCTGGTCGGCGAATCGGGATGCGGCAAGACAACCACAGCGAGAATGTTAGTCAGGATGTACGAGGCGGATTCAGGCTCGATTTTATTTAGTTATGATGATACTAACCTTGATGTCGCCTCTTTAAAAAAAGAACAGCTTCGCCGGTACCGCGAAAAAGTGCGTTATGTGTTTCAAGACCCCGCGCGATCCTTAAATCCNCGGATGAGCGTATATGAAGTTTTGGTTTCAGGCTGCAGACGCCCGCTTAGAAAGCGCGGAATAAACGAGAAAGAGNTGCGTCAAAAAGCCGCGTCTATNATGGAAGAGGTTGGGCTTCAGGAAGCGGATCTTGAAAAACGTCCTTCGGAATTTTCAGGCGGTCAGCGCCAGAGGATTTCAATCGCGCGCGCGCTTTTGATGGAACCTGATGTTTTAATATGCGACGAAGTTGTTTCCGCTCTTGATGTTTCGATTCAAGGGCAGATTTTAAATCTGTTACTCGACATCCGAAAAAAACGAAACATTTCGTTTCTGTTCATTGCGCACGATTTAAAAGTTGCGTGTTATTTCTGCGACCGCATAGGAGTAATGTACAAAGGCGAATTGATGGAAGAAGCTCCCGCCGCCGACCTTTACGTTGAGGCGCTTCATCCTTACACGAAATTATTATTCTCATCCGCCGCAGGGATCAGTGAAGATACTCATACGGAGACACACGGAGAAATACCAAAAGGTGAAAAAAAATCCGGCGCTGATTCTTCCTCAGGCGATCTCCGCGCCCCTGCGCCTTTGCTTGATGTTAAATCCTGCTCTTTCGCGCCGCGGTGTACGCATGTATCGGAACGTTGTTTCCGGGAACATCCGCTGTTATGTGAAATAAAAAACGGACATTCGATCCGCTGTTTTAATTATGCTGCCGCAAACCTTTCATCCTGTAATCCGTAACTGGTTTACCGATACCTTCGGGAACCCGACTCCGATACAGGCTGATGCATGGCCTTTAATCGAGCAGGGAGGAAATGTTCTCGCGCTCGCGCCTACAGGCAGCGGCAAAACGTTGACAGCTTTTCTTTCCGCGATTTCAAGGTTCTGCGCCGAAGGGGATCGCAGATACGATGCCGAAAAATTATCGGTACTGTATGTATCGCCGTTAAAAGCGTTAAACGAGGACATTAAACGCAATTTATTAATTCCGTTAGCTGCAATTAAATCGCGTTTTGAGAAAGAAGGTCTTGTCTTCCCGCCAGTCAGAGTGGAAACACGTTCCGGAGACACGCCGCAGTCACAGCGCAGGCGGTTTCTGCTTCATCCGCCGTCGATACTCGCCTTAACTCCCGAAAGCCTTGCGATAATTCTGCTCAACCCGAAAGGCAGACAGGTTTTGTCTAACGTTAAATATGTGATAATCGACGAAGTCCACGCGCTTATCGGAAATAAGAGAGGCGCTTATCTTTCCTGCCAGATCGACAGGCTTTCATTTACCGCAGGAGAGTTTCAAAGGATTAGTCTTTCGGCGACAGTGCGCAATCCGCAGATTACCGCCGATTTTGTGGGCGGCATTGGCAGGAAAGTAACTATCGTCTCTCCGCCCGCCGTAAAGAAAATTGATTTTCATGTCGAGTTTCCAGAACCTGACAGCGCACAGTACGGAACGCGTTATACACCGATAATAGATTATGTTTTAAACAGGATTTACGAAGGTTCCACGCTTCTTGTGTTCGCCGAGTCGCGCAGAAGAGCGGAAAGGCTCTGTTATTTTTTAAACACGGAAGCCTCAAACCGCGTCCGTTCCGCTGTTATTGCGCGTAACGAAAATGATCAGAATATTTCACCTAACAGCGCTCATGCCGCGGTCGCTTATGTGCATCACGGATCATTGTCAAAGGAACTGCGCCGCAGCGTTGAAAAAGGACTCGCCGAGGGGAGAATTCCCTGCGTTGTGGCGACAGCTTCTCTTGAGCTCGGTATCGATATAGGCGACATCGACGAAGTAATCCTAGCTGGGAGCTGCGGCAATGTATCACAGGCCTTGCAGCGTATCGGGCGATCCGGCCACGGTGTGGGGCAGACAAGCCGCGGTAAACTTTTCGCGTTCCACGGAATGGATCTTTTGATCGCCGCCGCGATTAAAAACGCCGTTGATGAACGCGACATTGAAGAAATACGCCCGATTGAAAATCCGCAGGATATTTTAGCCCAGCTTGTTCTCGTTTTATGCTGCGAAAAAGAAAGAAACATCAATGAACTTTATGAATTAATAAAAAAATTTTATATTTTCAAAAATCTGAGCTTTGATTCCTACAACCGTGTTGTACGGATGCTCGCAGGTCTGGGCGAAAAAGCAAGGTTACGCGATGTAAAGCCGCGTCTTTGGCTCGATAAAGTTGAAGGGACAACAGGCGTTCTTGACGGAACCGCCGCACTGCTCTACACATCAAGCGGAGTAATCGCGACGCGCGGGCTTTATTCTCTTCGAATCGCTGACGGCACAAAGATTGGAGAGCTTGATGAAGAGTTTGTCTGGGAACGCGCTGTCGGCGACTGTTTTGACTTCGGCGCGCGCGGCTGGAGGATCACAAGTATCGGAGATGAGTCTGTCGAGGTCGTGCCTCTTGACCAAAGGGCCGATTACATCCCGTTCTGGAAAGGAGAACTCCCTTTCCGAAGCGTCAATTTAACAGGAAAACTTTTAACGCTTCTTGATGATTTTAACAGAACGGAAAATATAAACACATCTCTTCCCGAGGCCGCGGAAAATTCGCTTAAAGATTTTTTAAAACTGCAGCTAGTTTCGCAGAGGGGGCTTCCGTTAGCTGACAATAAAAACATTATTATCGAAATAATTAAAGGGACNGAGCTTAACAGGGATTTTTGTTCCGTTGTCCTTCACAGTTTCCGCGGCGGACAAATTAATTATCCGCTTTCGCTCGCGNTNTCCGTGGAATTGGAAGAAATTGTCAAATTGCGCGTAGCGAGTTTTTCCTCTGATGACAGCATACTCTTTTTNATACCGCGTCTCGGNATTGAGGAAGCCGGGGTGAACACCGCGGAAGACATTTTCCGCCGCGCATTATCTTCACTNGAAAAAAGCGGCAAAGGCGGCATCACACGCGCACAGCGCAATTTCAGAAACCGCCTTGAGTCATCGGGGGTTTTCGGCGCCGCGTTCCGCGAAGCGGCAGAACGCAGCATGCTCCTTCCAAAAGCGGCATTCGGCAAACGCACCCCGCTTTGGATCATGCGCCAAAGATCAAAGAGGCTTTTTGACGCTGTTATTGAAGAAGACGGTTTTCCCGTAACAGCCGAAGCGTGGCGAAGCTGCTTGATTGACACTTTCGACATGGACGGCTTTAACGAGCTTATATCGGATATGTGTAACGGAAGCGTTACGCTCTCATACTTCCAGACCGACAGCCCAAGCCCGTTCTCGCGGGATGTTGTAAGAGAAGAAACAAATACGTTCATGTATGAATATGACGAAAGAAGCGATCTAGCCGGTCAAAAATCGGCGGCGCTTTCCGACAAAGTGATAGAAGAAGCGGTTTACAATGCCGCGATGCGCCCCGCTCTTACACACACGTTAATCGAAAGTTTTGTTTCAAAACTGCGAAGGGAAAAACAAGGTTACGCCCCGGATGACATTCTTTCGCTTAACGAATGGGTCAAGGAGCGCGTAGCGATCCCCGCCGATGAATGGGAAACCTTATGTTCATATATGCCGCAAACGTTAGCTGAAAGCATCGACCCCGCGAAAATTAAAACCATTGCACGTAACGGCGCGGCTATTACGTCCGTTGTACACCGCGAGTGGGAAGATACATGGCTAAACGAGCCTTGCGGCGCTCTCGCTCAATGGCTTCGCTACCAGGGACCCATCCCCATCGAACGTATATGCGCAGTATTCGGCATAACAGCCGCTGAAGCCGAAGATGCCGTAAAAGCGTTAATGGAAGTAGACGAGGCTGTAAACGATGTCACCGTAACGCCGGATCAATCAAATTCTACACTCGTCACCAGCCT
>WQRT01000072.1 GCA_009786625.1 Treponema sp. | reverse complement strand
CCGCTGGCGTATTTTATGGAACTTGCGTACGATTTTGAAAAATGGGGAACCGGTTCACCTAACAGCATTGGACGTTACACGTCAACGTGGCTTGAAAAAACTTTCCCGTCTGTAAATCAATCTGTACGCGAAAAAATGTCATTTGTAATGCATAGTTACATAAGGATGAACGCCATGCGCCGTCCCGAAGCGCTTAACGCCGGTATTTATCATCCCTGTCATTATCTTGAGGCTGACAAGATGTTAAACCTTGCGGCGGAAATCGAAAAAATAAACGAAGAAATTTATTCCGGCAAATCCGATAACGCGTTATCGGATAATGATAGAAACTCTTACTACAGCATGATATATTATCCGGCGAAATTAAGCGTAAATCTATTAAGAATGCATTTATACGCGGGAAAAAACAGCCATTACGCGAAACAAGGAAAGAAGACCGCCAACAAATACGCGGCGCTTGTTACTGAATGTATAGAAAAAGACCGCGCGTTATGCGGTGAATTCGCGTTATTCAAAAACGGAAAATGGAAGGGGATGGAGCTTGAACAGCACATTGGTTTTGTAAAATGGAACGATGACAATTACAGATATCCGCTTCGCGTTCAGGTTGAACCGGCGCATAAACCGCGGATGGTTGTTTCACGGAAGGACAGGGAAGAGATCTGTACAAAAACCTACGGTAAACCAATGACCATAATTGTTAACGATTTTCTTTACGCCGGTAACGATGAAGTAATAATTGAAATCGCGAATGACGGAATTGGAAGCCTTGATTATATTATTGAGTCAGATAATAATGACTGGCTTGAAATCAGTTCTTTTAAAGGTACTGTAGAGGATCAGGAAGAAATAATTTTGCGCTGTAACAGAAAAAGACTTGCAGAAAAAAATGTTGATGGAAAAATTCAATCCGCGAGGCTTCTTGTAAAAGACGGTGTTACTACCGCGGCAGTTGATGTAAAAGCAAAAGCTATAAACACCGCCGGTCTGCCTCCGATGACATTTTTGGAAAATAACGGCGTTATAGTAATTAACGCGAATCATTTTTGTGAGAAAAAAGATGTTGCAAACGGAGGCTTTAAAGAACTTGAAAACTACGGAAGAAGCGGCTGCGGCATGAAAGTTTTCCCGACAACTTCTGATTTCGGCGAAAATGAAGTTAAGCCTTTTATTACATACCGCTTTTTGATCGAAGAGCCGGGCGATTATTCTGCGGAAATATGGACGACACCCGCAAATTCCGTGCAGAATAAACGCCGGCTTAGGTTTATTATCGCGCAGAAAACGCACGGAAATACGCCGCATAACGGCGAGCAGATTATCACAGCGGTACCGGGAAGTTTCAGAGCCGGAAACCCTTCGGATAAAGACTGGTGTAAAGGCGTACTTGATAATATACGAGTAAGCAAAACTCAGTTTTCATTTCAAAACGGCGTTCAGGAAATTTTAATAGGTGCGCTGGAAGCGGGATTGGTACTGGAAAAAATCCTTGTTTACAAAAAGAATGATGCGCCGCTTGAATCATATCTTGGGCCGCCGGAAAGCCGGATGGCGCATAACTAGATTTTTGCGGCGGCTTTTATTAAGCGTCCATGCCTTTAAATGTATAACGATTACGGCCGTTCTGTTTTGATTCATAAAGCGCTGTATCGGCTCGTTTTACATAGTCGCTTTCCGTCTGTGAAAATTTTACCATACCGGTTGTGCCTCCGATGGAAACGGTTACACATTTGGCGATGTCATTTTTTTCATGAGGGATGTTACATTCCTGAACTTTTTTTAATAATTTATCGGCGATAAGATGAGCTCCGTTTTCGTCGGTATTGGGCAGAACTACGGCAAACTCTTCTCCGCCGTACCTTGCGGCGAAATCTTCCTCTCTTGTTACGTTAGACGAAAGAGCCGTAGATACTGTTTTCAGGCATTTGTCGCCCATGTCATGACCGTATGTGTCGTTATATTTTTTGAAAAAATCAATATCAATCATTAAAAGACTTAATTTTCCGCCTGTTCTGGAAAGAGATTTGATCAGCTTTTTCATGTTTCCGTCAAAAAAACGCCTGTTGTAAATTCCGGTCAATTGATCAATTATTGTCATATTCAGGAATTCGCCGAGTGTTTCAATTTCGTCCTTGCTGTAAATTCCTTTTTTATTATTTAAATCCCATTCGCCGGAAATCTGTCCTATCTCTTTTACAATGTGATGAAGCGGCTTTAGCAGTTTAGTTAAAAACATATTAAATACCGCGAAGATCACAAAGATGACAGCTAACATTACTGCGAAAAGAACTGTCATGTCTGCCTGCAGCAGCTCCCAAATTGAAAAATAATATACGGCTGTTATATACCAGTTTAAAGCAGGAACCGCTCCTATAATCGCGACTCCGTCTTTGCTTTTGGTATCATAATAAATAATATCACGGCCGGAAAGTTTTTCCGCTTTACTTAGAATCTCCTCTCCAACCTGTCCAAGCTCCTGCGCGATACTTGTTTTATTTTTTACCAGATTAATATTGTCCGCGCCTGTAATTTCACCTGATGCATTAAAAAAATACATTTGCGATTTATCGGTATAGTTAATGTAAATCGCGTTAATAAAACTGGAAAGGTTTATGCCTGTTCCCACAATGCCGACAGGTTTTTTACCGCTGTCGAATACCGGGGCGTTGATCCACAGGTTTGTCAAATCGAGCGCAGGATTGTAATTTATATTAAAATTGTATAACTCCGTTTCGTAAAGGCTCATGTTATACCAGTATATTTNCGGATCATCAGGATCGATAACATACGAATCATGACCCGTATAATAAAAAATTTTATCTATATCGTTTACCCAAAACAATGTTTTATCAGCTAACGCGCGGCAGTAGGCCGCCATTTCTTCTATGGCATGTTCTTCCAGTACACGATCCATAGGATTAATAAAATATTCCTTGATTAATGGCGAGTCTGCCAGTTTTAGAATAATAGCGAGTTCCGCATTTATGGATACTTCTAGCCTTAAACGTTCAAGCTCAATTATCTTGAGCAGTTCATAACCCTTGTTTCTATGCTGGATCTGTCCCATTAACAAAATATAGGCGGCGCTCCCGGTTAAAAAAATCAAAAGGAATAAAATCAATGAAAAAATTATAAATCGTCTCCGCAGAGACGTTTGATGTTTTTGTGAGACAGGTATGGAAAAAATATTTCTATGCGCCATATAACTATCCTAAATTGAAGGCTGCTGCAGCGCCGTTAAACATCCCCTGCAAAGGGCTATAAAACTTTCAGCGCTTCCGCCTATATCAACTTGGGACGAGCTTGTGTCATGCATCTTGTGTGAAAAAGACGCGTCATAAGAACCGCATCTGGAACACACAGCCTTAAGAAAAATTATCTCGTCAACTAACGGAATCATTTCCTGGGTAGTTTTCCATTCTTTCTGATGCCTGTCGCCGTTTAACGCGGAAATATATACCCTCTTCCCCATATTCGCCCATTCAAGGCTGTAAAGCAGGCTGTCAAAAAACTGCCCTTCGTCAACGCAGATAACGTCATATTTATCGGCAGGAATATCTTTTAAATCATCGACATTGTAATTGTCAAAGCTGCGGAACTCCCATTTTGAGTGAGTAAAAAATTCCCTTGTATCGGTTTTCGGCCTGACAATGCAGCATGGAATTTTCGCGATTGTCGCTTTATCAATTTCGTTTAACAAAATCGAGCTTTTGCCTGAGAACATCGGTCCGAGTAACAGTGTTATTTTTCCTGCTTTCGTCATCTGCTAATCCTGGCGACGCCGCTTTTTACAGCCGCCTGAGCCGCGGCGCCGGCGACAGCGTCCCTAATACGTGGATCAAAAGCTGCCGGTATAATGTAATCTGCGCGAAGTTCATTATCGCCTGTCAGGTTCGCAAGCGCATGCGCCGCGGCGATTTTCATTTCATCGTTAATGTCGCTCGCCCGGACATCAAGCGCGCCGCGGAAAATGCCGGGAAACGCAAGGGCGTTATTGATCTGGTTCGCGAAATCGCTCCGCCCCGTTCCGACGACAGCGGCTCCCGCTGCGATGGCGGTATCAGGCATAATTTCCGGCGTAGGGTTTGACATCGGAAAAAGAACCGCGTTAGGCGCCATTGACTTTACCATTTCTGCTGTAACGGTGTTCGGAGCGGAAACGCCGATAAAAACGTCAGCGCCGCGCATAATATCGGCAAGGCTTCCTTTTTTATTTTGCTTGTTCGAGATTTTCGCGATTTCTTCTTTTTCCATATTGAGGTTTGATCTTCCTTTATAAATCGCGCCTTGCTTGTCGCACAAAACTGCATCTCCAAGACCGGCGGCAAGAAGCAGCCGTAAAACCGCGATGCCCGCCGCTCCCGCGCCGAGAATTACCGCGTTTATATTTTCCATTTTTTTTCCTGTCAGCTTAAGAGCGTTAATCAGCGCCGCCAGAGTTACAACCGCCGTACCGTGCTGATCATCATGAAAGATCGGGATATCGCATCGCGCTTTAAGTTTGCGTTCAATCTCGAAACAGCGCGGAGCGGAAATGTCTTCAAGATTTATTCCGCCGAAACTCCCCGCGAGCAAGGCGACTGTATCGACAATCACATCAACATCTTTTGATCGTATGCAAAGAGGAACGGCATCCACTCCGCCAAAGGCTTTAAACAAAACGCATTTTCCTTCCATCACAGGCATCCCTGCTTCCGGACCTATATCGCCGAGACCCAGTACTGCGGTTCCGTCCGTGACGACCGCGACTGTGTTCCAGCGTCCTGTCAGCTCCCAGCTTTTATCCGGGTCTTTTTGAATTTCAAGGCAGGGACGCGCAACGCCGGGAGTATACGCAAGGGAAAGATCTTCCCGCGTTGATACCGGCATCTTGCTGACTATCTCAAGTTTACCCCGCCATTGATAATGTCTTTTTAAAGATTCTTCGGCATAATCCATAATGATTTTATTCTAACAGAATATTTTTTTTTATTATAGTTGTTTAGTAAGATCAACAAATAAAAATATCATTATAATAACCTTTTAATTTTTTTTATTTTTGTTTATTATTATGATTTATTAAGGAGCGTTTTATGGATGCAGGTAGACTTCAAATTTTAATTACGATGGCTTTATACATGGCTGCCGTAATCGGGATCGGCATTTATTTTGCCAGGATTTCAAACAGGAGTTCGGAGGATTATTTTCTTGGGGGACGAACATTAGGGCCGTGGGTCTCGGCAATGAGCGCCGAAGCCTCGGATATGTCAGGCTGGCTGCTTATGGGACTCCCGGGCGTGGCTTACTGGTTCGGTCTTGCGGACGCCGCATGGACAGCCATCGGTCTTGCGATCGGCACTTACCTGAACTGGCTTCTCGTTTCTAAACGCCTTCGCCGCTACAGCGAAAAAGCGGGTAACGCGATTACCCTGCCGGAATTTTTCTCCAACAGATACCGCGAAAATAAAAAAGTATTAATGACCTTCTCGGCAGTTTTCATTTTGATATTTTTTACTGTGTACGCCGCAAGCTGTTTTGTGACATGCGGCAAATTATTTTCCACATTGTTCGGCGCGTCTTATGTGTCTATGATGATTCTCGGCGCGATGTTTGTTCTTGTCTATACGATGATTGGCGGCTTTCTCGCGGAAAGCGTTTCAGATTTTATGCAGGGCACAGTAATGATCCTTGCGCTAGTGACGGTTTTTATCGTCGGCGCGACAGCGGCCGGAGGCTTGGGCGCAGTTCTTGAAAACGCGAAAAGTATTCCCGGTTTTCTGTCGTTCTTCGGTATGGCAAACCCGGTAATGGAAAACGGACAGCAGCTTGTTACCAACGCAAGGCCGGTTTTCGGCGCCGCTCTGCCGTACGGCATTATCACCATAATGTCTACAATGGCGTGGGGGCTCGGCTATTTCGGTATGCCTCACGTTCTGCTGCGTTTTATGGCGATACGTGAGGAAAAAAAGCTGACAATTTCAAGACGCATCGCAGTTATATGGGTAGTCATTGCGCTTGCCGCCGCTGTGTTTATCGGCATTGTCGGCAGGGCTCTCTATCCATCAGCCTTAAGCAATTATTTTGAATCGGAAAATATTTTCATTTTAATTTCCACCAATCACTTCATCCCGATTTTCGCGGGGCTTGTCATGGCGGGAATTCTCGCGGCGACAATCAGCTCTTCGGATTCATATCTTTTAATAGCCGCTTCTTCTCTATCAAAAAATATTTATCAAAGGATGTTCAGAAAGAACGCAAATGACAACGAAATCATGATGATTTCCCGCGTTACGCTTTTAACCATCACCATTATCGCCATTTGCATCGCGCTTGACGAGAACAGTATTATTTTTACGATTGTGTCATTTGCGTGGGCGGGCTTCGGCGCGACATTCGGCCCTCTGATGTTATTTTCACTTTTCTGGAAACGCATCAACCACATAGGCGCGGTAGCCGGAATGTTGAGCGGCGGCGTTATGGTATTCTTCTGGAAACTTGTTATCCGTCCATTAGGCGGTGCATGGAATATTTACGAACTGCTTCCGGCGTTTATCTTTTCAAGCATTGTAATTATCGTTGTTTCGCTTCTTACAGCTCCTCCGCCTGCCGAACTTCAAAAAGAGTTTGACGAAGTAAAAACAGGCGGTCCGATTATCTGAGTTTAAGCGGAGATAACTAACCGCAATCGAACCTGTGATTCGAAAGCGCTGAAGACGCGTTAAGAAAGAAGATTATTTCTTGTTTCTTTGCGCGGCTTTGGCGCTTTTTTTTACTGCTATTTTCTCATCCCGCTTCCGCGAACGGCAGCATTTCAATTTTATCATCGGGCTTTAGTTTTGTATCAAGTCCGCCTGTCATCATCAAGCCTGTGCCGTTTACAAGAAAAAAGCAATTCTCCTCGCCTAATAAAAAATCTTTAAATTGAGTTCCGTAGTGACTGCCAAGCTCGTCAATGAGTTCTCGGATGCTTGAAGAGTATTTTGCCTCGAATGACTTTTCGTTGTTTGTGTGTTTAAGTAGATCTGCGTAGAAATTTATTTTCATGTTTTCCCACCGCAAACCGCGCACCCATCACCGCGTTTTATTTCTACAAAATCAAAACTCATGCTAAGTCCGTCGTAAAGTATTAATTTATTCTCCGCCGGGTTTGGCAGCTTAAGAAGCCAGAGCAGCGCGAGGTTCGCTTCGATTGTGCCGATGATTCCTGCGGTTGCGCCAAAAACGCCGGGTGGATTTTTATCACTTGTTTTCGCCGGGAATATGCAGTTTAGGCATGGTGTACAAGGCGGGTACGAAAATAAAACACAGCCGGAAAAGCTGGTTATCCCGCCATCAATGTAAGGGATGCACAGCGCGGCACAGGCCTTGTTAATTATAAAACGTGTTTCAAATGAATCAACCGCGCCGAGCGCAATGTCATAGCCCGTTAAAATATTTTCCGCGTTTTTTCCGGTTAGGCGTTCATTGCATATTTCTATTTTAATTTCATCATTAAAACCGGTAAGTCTTTCCTTTGCGGATTCTACCTTTATGTGTCCGACGCCGGATGTGTCATACAGGAACTGGCGGTTCAAATTATTTATCGCGATTGTGTCATGGTCAACGATGCCGAGACGCCCGACACCCGCCGCGGCAAGGTAGGTTAGAGCAGGGGAGCCGAGGCCGCCTGCTCCGACAACGATAACCGAGGAACCCGCGAGTTTATTTTGTCCCTCTTCTCCAATCTGCGGGATAATTATCTGCCGTGCGTATCGTTCATACATTTTATTTCATTTTACTCTATTATCAATAGTTGTTCCATATTTTTATTGTGTTCTCAATTTTATTGAAAAATTTGGCATTTTAATATAAAATTCTTTTAATATAGGAGAATAATTTATGACGCGGAGAAAATCCGATAAACCGGATTATATATCGTTATACAAAAAACCGGGACCAAAGAAAAAAATCATTTGCGTTGATGATGTTAAATTCAAAAGGCTTACGCTGGAAACTCAGCTTGGCGAATTGTATAAAGTAATCACTGTAGTAACCTCCGCTCAAGTTTTTGAAGCTTTAAAAAATATAGATGCGGATTTGATTATCCTGGATGTAAATATGCCGGACATGGACGGATTTGATACGCTTGTCAAACTTAAAAGAGATAAACGATACTCGGAAATCCCTGTATTTTTTGTTACAAACCGAAGCGACAAGGATAGTTTTTCAAGGGCAATCCATCTTGGCGCGGAAGATTATTTTGTTAAGCCGTTCGATACTGTCAAATTGATTGATAGTATGGAAAAAAGTCTTTACCCTGTGAAAAAGCCTGTCCCCGCGGAAGCTCCTTCAAGTGATAACAGTACAGAAAATAAGAGCGATGTTAAACCTAATATATTGATTGTTGATGATATCACAAGCATGTTAAGGACAATTTATTTCTGTTTGCACAATGATTACAATGTTACCTTATTATCAAAACCCGAAGTCGTTATCGAATTTCTTCAAAACAACGATGTTGATTTGATACTGCTGGATTTATTAATGCCCGTATTAAGCGGATTTGATCTTGTTCCCATGATTAAAGCTCTGCCAAAGTACGCGGACGTTCCCATCGTAATTATTTCTACAGAAGGCGATTATGATACCGTAAGCAAAACGATGATACTTGGAGTAAAGGATTTTATTAAAAAACCTTTTACAGAAATTGAATTAAATGAAAAAGTTGAAAAGCATCTTAGAAACAGAAAATAAAACTGTTTAACGCGGAACTTTTATAACGCGCAGCTATTATACACCGCTACTGCGCACGCTATTGCGAAGTCTCCCGCAACAGCGCGTCCGTTTTTTCTGTGTATTTTTTTATCATTCTGTACGCTGTCTCTTCATCCAGTTTGCCGTTCATGCTTGGAGTTTCAAAAAAACGTTTAGGCAGTTTAACGCTTTTCTGCTGGAAGCCGAGAGCGCTTTTAATTTGCAGCTTTGTTTGATAAATACGTTTGCCGATTGCGCCGAGTTCATCATTGGTAAGTGACCAGCCGACTGAGTTTAGCGCGGACAGAATCGTTTCCCTGTCGTAAATTTTTCTGGCAAAGAGGCACATCACTAAAGAATTGGTCATGCAGCGTTCACATTCTTCCGCGAAAAGTTTGTCCACAAACGCGTCTTCGTCAAACTCCTTCATGCTCTGATCAATCCCGTAGCCGCCGTTGCAAAGATGTGAATGTCTCGCGCCTACGGCCGCACCGACAAGCGAACCGTAACCTGTGTGGTAACCTGCCATCTCGTTACCGGCAATGTGCATCGCGAAATCTTCTCCGCCGTACTTCGTTGATGCATAACGGGCGCCTCTTCCGAGGTTCCGGTAAAATTTATTTACTCCCGCGGCAAGGTTGATAACGGCTTTTATATATCCGGCGGAATCGCCGAACTTTAAATCTACAAGAGTGTCGTCTATCGTGATGTAGCCGCGCTCCAGAGCTTCTGTCGCCCAGCCGAGGCATACGCCTGTGCTCATCGCNTCAAGACCGGCTTCCTCAACCTCTTCNACTATCGCGAGGATCTCATCCGTAGTCTTCACGCCGAGGAANGTGCCGAGNGCGTAGATCAACTCGTAATCGTACGCTACACTGATCGCCTCATACTCATGACCCTTATCAAACTCGCGCCTGAACATNCCGATGTGAATACACCCGACAGGGCATCCGGTGCATGACATCTTACGCACAAGATTTTTTTCCGCGAACGCTTCTCCGCTGATGTTATCCGCGTGTTCAAAAGATCCGGCGCGAAGGTTTAATGTCGGAAGCCCGCCTGATTTATTTAATGGAAGAATATTAATCGGAGTACCTGTGTCATGGTACTTCGCCATGTTATCAGTCTGGCAGCATCTGTTGTAAATATCCCTGTAAACCTTTGTATATTGTTTTTGATCCAGTATCGGAATTGAGCGGTTGCCGTGAATGGATATCGCTTTCAGGTTCTTGCTGCCCATACACGCGCCAAGCCCAAGCCTGCCGAAGTGGCGGTATGTGTCGACGCATACACCCGCGAAAGCGACGCTGTTTTCCCCGGCGGCTCCGATCCTTATGATCGATCTTTTTCCTCCGGCTCCTCCGCCGTCATGCTCGCGGTCGCGGATGGCTCTTCCCGCTTCGTTGACAGGCAGCCCCCACATCGCGCGCGCGTCGTTAACNTTTACATTGTTTGTCGATATCGCAAGGTAACTGTGCTTGTCCGCTCTGCCTGTGATAACAAGCGCGTCATATCCCGCAAGCAGCATGGACATTGCCATGCGCCCCCCTGCGTAGCTTTCGCCNAGTTCCCCTGTAAGCGGCGATACAAACATCGCGACAGTTTTTGTAAGTACCGGNAAAATAAACGCGCCGGCTCCTATCGCGAATACTATCGGCTGTTCGGGCGCAAGAGGCTCGAGGTTCGGTTTTAAATTTTCCTGCAACAGCTTACTCGCGATGCCGACACCGCCAAGATACGGCATTAAATCCTCGCGCTGTTCAATCGTGATTCTCTCGGTCTTTAAATTGATATATAAAACTTTGATGAATTTTTCGTTAAGCATGTTCCGCTCCATCTTTTGTTTCAATCATTAATAGGCACTCGTGCGGGCAGAACCGGGCGCATACTCCGCAGTGATGGCAGATGATCGGCTTTTTTCTTTCTTCATCAAAATTAACGGCATGTACAATGCAGGAGGCTTCGCATTTTCTGCAGCCGATGCACTTTTCTTCTTTTAAAAGTACGCCTCCGCCGGTGCGTTTTTCCAAAGCGTGTCCGGGGCATTTTTCCATGCACGCGGGGTCTTTACAGCCGAGGCATACAATTGCGATAAATGAACCTTCCATTCCGCCGGTTGTCTTTACTCTGATGGCGCTTTTAATGAGGGAATGATTTTTATGATTGATTACCGCGCAGGCATTCATGCATGAAAAGCAGCCGAGACATTTTCTCATTTCTCTCGGTTGAAGTATTCTTGGCATTAGTTCTCCATGTATCGATTAAATTATGGCGGAAGATAATTTAAATTTCAAGTAATGGTGGTTGTTGCTTTTTGCACTTTTTTTGGAATTAGGTAATAATCATTAACCGCCTCTGCGGTACATTGACACACTTCTGTATAAAATTTATTATATTATATTATAGAAGAAAAATTATGCAAATTACTGAGCTTGTTGCCGAACTGGCGCTCCAGATTGGCGTTATAATATTTGCGGTACGTTTATTCGGGCATTTAGCCAAAAAGTTACGTTTACCGTCGGTGCTTGGCGAACTACTCGCCGGCGTTGTCATAGGACCTTACGCGCTCGGCGGTATCGCTCTGCCTTTTTTCCCGCACGGCGTTTTTCCCATTTCCACTACAAGCGGACTTGCGGTAAGCGTTGAGCTATATTCATTCGCGACCGTTGCCTCGATTGTCCTCCTGTTTGTCACCGGCCTTGAAACGAATTTAAGTTTGTTCCTCCGCTACTCAGTCGTAGGCGGCATCATCGGAATCTGCGGAGCGCTTTTATCATTCACGGTCGGGACATTATGCGGCGTGATATTTTTAAATTTATCTTTTTACGATCCTATCAGCCTGTTCCTTGGCGTAATCGCCACTACGACCTCAGTCGGTATTACCGCGCGTACATTATCCGATAAAAGAAAGATGGACTCCCCCGAAGGCGTGACAATTNTAACCGCCTCTGTTTTTGATGATGTNCTNTGGATCGTNATCCTCGCGATTGTGCTCGGCGTTGTCTCCATAATGAGCGGAGCAACCACGGGAGAACTTTCCCCGATTCCGATCCTTCTTCTTGCCGCAAGAATTTTCGGCATCTGGTTAGGCGTTACCGCGCTCTTTCTTGTTTGTTCAAAAATCCTCGCCGGTTTTTTGAAATTGTTTAAAGACACTCTTGATTTTTCCGTCCTTGCGCTTTCGCTCGCTCTTATGCTTGCCGGTATTCTTGAAAAACAAGGGCTGGCGTTAATCATCGGCGCGTATATCGCCGGGCTTTCGCTTTCCAAAACAGACATTGCCGCCGTAATAAAAGAACGCACTCACGGGCTTTACGAATTTTTTGTACCGATATTTTTCGCCGTGATGGGCATGATGGTAAACATCCACGAAGTAATTAAACCGGAAGTTTTATTTTTTGGTTTACTGTATACCGCCGCCGCGATTTGCGCTAAAACACTCGGCGGGGGCATTCCAGCGCTCGCTTTGGGATTTAACCGCATCGGAGCTTTGCGGATCGGAATGGGAATGATTCCGCGCGGCGAAGGAGCGTTGATCTCCTGCGGCATCGGACTTGCGGCCGGCGTTATTGA
>WQRT01000071.1 GCA_009786625.1 Treponema sp. | reverse complement strand
GGACATTTTTACAATTCAGAAACAGGAAACCACAGAGTATATCCTGTTTCTTTGTCCAATGATTCAAAATAGGGAATTTTATCAAAAGCCCACTTTAAACCGTTGGAAGCGGCATCATAATCTTTTTGCGCATTCCACGCACTATTAATAACATCGTCATAATTATCACCCTGATTTATTACACAATTGAATACAACGAATTTAGACTGGGGAATTCTGATGATCTCAAAATCTTTTAATATATTTAACGGATAATCTTCTTCAACCTCGATGCCTAAACTCAATTCCCACTTTCTGAACCATCTATATCCGTTTGATTTGTTGCCGTCAATTTTGGCTTGTAAATACTTCTGCCATTTTTCATTNTTGTAGATTTCNGTAGGCAGATAAGCTCCTCCTTCAACGATCACATCAGGAATTGTATTCATTTTCTGCCTNACGCCTTCTCGTTCGCAGCTTTCATAGAATTCATGGACACTCAAATTATTACNGTTTCTTCGTGCGCTTGCCCAAATCCGGTTAGGTTTTTTAATTATCCAGCTTTCGACATTAAGACGCTGGTAAATGCCTTTTCGGTAATAATATCTATGTTCCTCATCATGAATCAATTTGCTGATATGACTATTTTTCGCGGCCGCTTCATATTTTGTTTTTCTATACTTCCCCGGATTTAATGAAAAAGCGTCTTTGAATGATCTCGTAAACGCCTCTTGCGATTCATATCCGTATTTAAAAGCGATATCTATGATTGACATTTTGGTGTATTTTAAATCGAATAACGCCTGTGTCAATTTATACATGCGTATATACTCGCCAAGCGTTAAACCTGTCGTTAATGAAAAAATACGGTTAAGCTGCTTTAACGAATAATTGGCTGTCTTTGCCGCGTCATCGGGAGTTATATTATTTTCTACATTGCGTTCAATATACTTTTTTGTAAATTCAGAAACTTCCATGTAATAGTTCATATTTTTATTATCAATATAATTAATAATAATAAAAAATGCAATGTTGAAAAATGATCATTATTGATAAATAAAAAAGGAGATATCACATAAAATTGATACGCGCGGCTTTGGCAATGCTGGAAAAAAGTTTATATATCGATTTTAAATAGGCTTTAAAAGGGTCTTTCTCTGTGCCGCTTTCGTTTTCTTTTTCCGAATCAGGCGAAAAAAGAAAACCCGCTACATCCTTGACATCNCTTTCATTTACATGGCGCATAANATCGTCAAGTTCCTTAAGAACCNTTCCCTGCTGCGCTTCGCTTACCGGGTACCTAAGCGCTTTCCGCGCGATCTCCGCTCCGTCTTCGGCGGCGGATCTGATTTTTTCAAGACCGCGTTTTAAAAGAGAAACCGCTTCTTCATACCGCGCCGACCTGTCTTGTTTTTCCTTATCAGAGTTAAACACATTTTCTGTTTCCNATAACACGGACGTTATACGNCTGTTAATTTCACCGCGGCGTACTGGAAGCTCAAGAAATTTTTTCTCATCCGCTGGCTGAAGTCCTGCAATCTCTAGCCCTTCTTGAAAAAGAGCGTAGTTATGTATTTGCGGATTTTTATTAAATTGATTTTCAAACCATGCGCCGTAAAGCGAAAGGCGTTGATCTGTAAGCACCTGTCCGCCCGCGGCACAACGCGCCTTGAACGGATTGCCATCCCGAAGCGCGCGCGTTACCCATTTTTCTACAGGGTTAAAACGATTTGAAAGCGAGTTTGAAATATCCTCAAAGCGCGCGCCGCGAAAGTGAGTCTTAAAACCGGGAAATGCTAGATCAAGCCCTGCTATCCAGATTTCTTTTGCGCCTAACAACCGCGCGAAATCCCATGCGGTAGTCGCGACTGAACCGCCCGCTCCAAGCCTGCCTTTTGGATCAACCTGTTTTTCAATATATTCGCCGAGCGGAAAAAAAGAGCCGCAGAGGAATTTATTATTAAAAGACAGATTCATAACAGGGGGATAAACGGCAGATTCCGCGATCAACGCTGTTTTACCGCAGACGCACCGGTCAAGGTGGCGGCAGTTCCAGAACTGCGGATCGACAACAACAACAAAATCAGGTTCAATGCCGTTCTTTACAAAAAAACGAAGGCTTGTATCAACTGCGGCAACAACGCATCTGTCATAAATGTCGCGTAACATAGGTTTTATTCTGTCAAGGCTTGGTCCGGCCGCCGCCAAAAATACAGGAAGAGGACTTTCGTCATTTCCATCCCCTTGTTCGTGTCGGCTTGTGTTTGTTTGCGGTAAATTTTTACCCATAGCCAGTCCCGCAAGATGGGAAACACCCGGCAGATCGCGGATTGTACTCATGTTACGCGAAAGATTACGCACCCACCTTGTCCCGAAACGTTTATGGGTGGCGGCGTTTACATTGTCTCTCATCGTCCATGTGCGTATTTTATTTTCAACAACTTTGTACCAATGTTCGTCAAGCGACACAAGCGCTTTATTCGCGATAATGCTCACTACTTTCCCGCCGTTACGCGCATCACCGGCGCTGTCTGCGGCTGACTGCGTATCAGGCATATTGACGGACGCTATTTCAAGTGCGCTCAGTATTCCGTCCGCGTTACTGCCTATAATCAAAATTAATTGGTTTTTAGTAAAAAGATCGTTAAAATCGCGCAGTTCAAGCGCTTTTAAGAAAAGATTTCTGTGTTTTTCTACAATAACGACAGGCCGCCCGAATTTCGCAGCGGCTTCCGCCGCATAACCAAGCCCGAATCCAAGTATAACAACAATCCCGTTTTCTGCGCCGGCGGTTTGTGCAAGCCGCTGTCCTTCGCGTAACGGATCACGCCGCGAGTGAACATAAACCCCTTTAATGCAAAGCGAAGGATCTCCCGCCGCGGAATTTTCAATCAGAATATCATCAAAAGAAAATTCGTTTTCGTTCTTTACATTAATCGCGTCAGGAGAAAGTCCGCTGTCATTCTGATCGTTATTCGCAAAAGAAGATGTTAATTCTTCCCAAAACCCAGGATATGTTTTAAGTAAAATCTCTTTATTACTTTCAAAAAATGACATTAAAACCCTTCGCGCGTATTTGCGGCAAAAATGCGGCGTACGTTAAAATACACCGCTACTCAAGTTCCAGAATAATCGTCATACCGTCAGTAACCGGCGTTCCTGCGGGCGGATTCTGACGGCACACCCAGCCGTCGCCGCGAATCTCCACCATAATATCGCCGCGTAACAAAAGCGGCATAAGCGTCCTTTTCGACAAGCCGGTAAAATCCGGAACATGAGTCTCCAGCGCGGGAAGACGGGCTGCCGGAATATTCACGGAAGGCGGATGATCTACCTGCGGATTGCGCCCGCGCGGTATGCCGAGATAATCGATCAATGATTCAGCGGCTTCGCGGATTGCGGGCGCGGCGATTCTTGTGCCGAAAATTTCACCTTTCGGTTTTACAATCGCGAGGTATAGAATGAGCGTGGGATTGTCGGCAGGAAACAACGCTACGCAGCTTGAGATAAAATCAGTTTCTGAATAACCTCTTGTCACAGGATCGATTAACTGTGCAGTGCCTGTTTTTACTCCGAGCGACATATCGCGTACAGCCGCTCGCCATCCCATCGCGCCGCTTGAAGCGGTGTCAACCATGTATGAACGCATTGCCCTTGCCGTCTGCTCGGATATAACTCTGCGCCGCTCGCCGTTATGCAGTTCATTGGATGTCTTTCCATCCGCCGAAACTGTCCGCAGCACAATACGCGGAGGAACAAGAATTCCGTCATTCGCGATTACCGATGTCGCCTGAAGTATCTGTAACGCCGACACGGCGATTTCCTGTCCGAACGCGATTGTCGGTTTTGATCGATCCGACCAGTTTGCGCTTGATACAAAATACCCCGCTGTCTCTCCCCGGCCGCCTGCGCCGGTGCGTGAGCCGAAACCAAAATCGCTTAACAATTTATAAAACGCGCTGTTTGTAATGTTATCTGAAGCGTACGCCGCCCCGGCGTTACACGAATTTATTATAATCTCCCTTGCCGTTACTCTGCCGTGAATACCCATGCAATTTATCGGAGCTCCGCGAGCCGGGTTATAAACGCCGTTACAGACGAAAACGGAATTACCGGAAATAGCACCGGAATCCAATAACGCGGCGATAGAAAAAACCTTGAATGTTGATCCGGGTTCAAACGCCCATATCGCGGGACGGTTCATGCGGCTGACGGAATCGGAAGATCGAAAATTATTCGGATCAAAATCCGGTAATGAAGCGGAACCAAGAATGTCCCCGGTGCGCGGATCCATCGCGGCGAACATGACCGCTTCCGCTCCCGTATCATTCATAGTTCTAAGCGCGATTTCTTCCAGTATATGCTGAACATAAGTATCAATGGTCAACACTACATGAGAGCCTGCGGACGCTTCCGATCCGTTTAATATATCGTTAAACGCAAACTCAATGCCCTCGTTTGTATCGCCTACAAAACCGATAATCTGGCTTGCCATTTTTCTTTCGGGATATACCCTGCCGACCATCGGTTGAACCCTGACTCCGTCAATCTTTTTTTCTTCAAGTAAGGATGATAGCCGCCTCGCGTCAACATCATCAATCTGTCTCTTTAAAAAAACAAAATTTGAAACCGAAGAATTGATCCGTTCGCGGATTTCGGCGGGAGTCATATCAAGAATCGCGGAAATTTCGTTTGATAAAACATTGATATCGGTTATCGAAGGTTTCCATACACTGACATCCGCGAACCTGATTTGAATGGCAAGAATACGCCCGTTACGATCAAGTATTGAGCCGCGTTCGGCAAGTTCCGTTCTTTGACGCGCCGCCGGTGCCGGTGCGCCTCTCAGCATCAGGAGAGAATAATGTATAAGTAAATATATTACAAAAACAGCAAGCAGGGAAAAAACAGTTATGTAACGGTATTTAAATTTCACCTAATATCCCAAAACCTTTCCAATAATATTATCTGCGGGAACAGGCCCGTATGAACGCGAATCATAAGACGTAAGGCTGTTATCCCCCTCGGCGTAAAAATACGTTTCNGCAACTGCAACGTTCGCCGTGTCAGCGGCGCCTGCTGCGTCAACGGCGTTTATTAAATCAGCGGCGCTCGTAACGGCAGTAACGACGCGTTTAACCGCTAAATCCCCTTCCGGAGTATAAAAAACAAGCACTTCACCGGCCTTCGGCTGATCCCACCGGATAAGGTATTTCATCTGCCCCGGAAGACGCAGACCGTACCTCAACCGGCTTATTATCAGGATAGTCCCGTCGTTAATTGACGGCTCCATTGAATGTCCATACGCGGTAATAAAGTCAAAAACAAATAACTTTAAAATTACCGCGGCAATAACAGCTAAAACAGCGGCTTTGATACCATTCATCTAATTAAAAACAGTATAAGCCATTCAATCTCTGAATACTACCATGAAAAAATCACCCCTATAATACAAACCGGTTTTTCTGTCGATATACCATATATGACAGGAATCTTAGAAAACCAGCGCGTGTCCAAACGGCATAAATCGCAGCCTAATAATAAATCGGCAGGTTCAGGTTCGGGATTTATGAATCAGTTCAGGCAAAAACCCAAAAGGAAAAAATCATATGCGCGTTATCCAAAGCCGCTTTTTAACGAATGGATTAGCGGCATTAGCGAGCGCATAGGCGGGCATTTCAATGAACGCTCTCGTGAACCGTCAAAAAACCACGAAGAAGAACGCAGTCAAGGGGGCGGTTTCAGCTTTCCTGTCCCCTCTATCGCCAATCTCGCGGTTATCGCCGGAATCGTCATTATTTCCCTTGCCGTATTACACTGGGAAGGTCTAAAAATCAATCTGCCGGACACATACGCGTTCGAATTGAAATTTGAATCGGATGCCGATGAACGAACGGCGGAATACGCGCAAACGGGAATTCCCGGCTTTAATCAGCTTACAAATACTGAAGAAGTAAAACCGGCGGAGCAGGCAGCCGTAAATACAAACAACGACAATGAAAATCCGCACGGGATGTTAGTAAATTTTGAATGGCAGCAGTACAGGGTAGCAAGAGGCGATTCCGTATCGGTAATCGCGCAGAAATTCGGCGTTTCAATCGGCGCGGTAATCGCATCAAATAATATCAACAACGCAAGAAGGCTTCAGGAAGGCGCTGTTTTAAAAATCCCGAATATAGACGGCATCCCGTATTTAATCAAAAGGGGGGACAGCCTTTCAAAAATCTCGGCATCATTTAATGTGCCTCTGGATATCATCCTTGATGTTAATGATATAAAGAGCGATGTAATTAAGGCGGGAGATACAATTTTTATCCCCGGCGCGAGAATGAATGACATCGACCTTAGAATGAGTCTTGGGGAACTGTTCATTTTCCCGCTTAACAGCAGCCGTTATATAACAAGCGGCTACGGAATGCGCCGCGATCCGAAAAACGGCGCTCTTCAGTTCCACGCGGGAGTGGATTTCAGGGCAAGCATCGGCACAACTGTAATGGCGGCACTCGACGGGACCGTATCGGTAGTGAGCGAAAATTGGCTGTACGGTAAATACATCATTATAAGCCACAGTAACGGCTACAAAACCCTTTACGGGCATTTAAATTCGTACTCTGTCCGGCAAGGAGACAGGGTCGCAAGGGGNAGAAAGATAGGCGAAAGCGGAAACACGGGCTACAGCACCGGCCCCCATCTTCACTTTGGCATCTATGACAGGAACAACAGGNTNATAAANCCCCTGGAATTGTTAAATTAATTAGCGTTAATAAAATTTATATGGTAAAATGAGGTTGCATGAGAAAATTGATTTTTGTACTATTAGCGTTTTTTGCGCTTTGTACGTATATACGCGCCTTTTCTGACGCCGAAGCTCAGGAAATTCAACAGAAAATATCTGTGGAAATTGTAGAATAATAATATTACAATTAGAACATGGCATTGAGTGAAAAATCAGCGGCATCGCATCCGGCAGGCGCGGCGACGGGCTTGTTCACATTCAGCGATATTGTAGACAGGGCATGCGAAGGGCTGAAAGAGCGGCAGATAAAATTCTCCATAAAACGTATTCAGGAAATGGAAGAAATACTCTCAAGTCTGGAAGAGGAATTAACGCTGTTCATTCACGCCGGTCAATCGGATAACCATATCAGGGAACCGGGATGATATCTCTTGCTGGTACAATCCGGACAGAAAAAGTGCAAAAAGTGAATAACGCAAAAAAATATATAATCCTGCCTGTTTTTTTTATCTTGTCCTTATTAACACCTTCATTAATAAACGCTCTTGAATTTCAGGACATGACCCTCTCTAACGATGACAGGTTCCTGTTCAGGCTTGATTTTGAAGATCAAAACGCCCTTTTTGTTTCCAATCTTGAGTCAATGTCGTTGAAGCAGCTTACAGCCTATCCTGAAAAAATTTACCTTGTGGACAACGGGAGAACGATTCTAATATTAAACAGATTCGGCTTGTCGAAAATCCCAATAACCGGCGGCCTGCCCGAACCGGTACAAGGATATCCGTCATTTGTTGACGGAAGCCAGCCGCTAAGAGGGAGGCTTCAGGATATCGCCGCATCCGCTGACGGACGCTGGGTTTTGTTTATTGAACCTGTAAGCCCCGGATTTGGAAACCTTATCCTTATCGACTTGTCGAACGGCGTTAAACGGACAGTAAGCGAAAGAATCGAAATGCCGGGAACAGATTTCCCAGTAAAATGGAGTTCCGATTCACGCTTTTTTATTTACTCAAAAAGCGGCAGGATTTTTTATTTTCCGATTATAAATAATCTCCCGTCGCTTGTGGATGAACGTTTCAGACTAATCGGCTCAGGCACGATCAATTCTGTTTTCTGGGGGCGGCAGGGCGATTTTTTCTATTTAACAGGAAACACTTTATACAGGATCATCAATCCTGAATTATTAACACGCACGATGTACGGCGATTTTCTTTCCATCGGAGAAGTCGTTGCCGTTCTTCCTGTTGATTTTGATCCGTTTTTTGATATGTACTGGATAGCTCCGGATTCCGGCACAACTTCGGCAGGAAGGAGATCAAGCGATGCGCGGTCAGGATCAATTCTGATTAATAAGGGGGGACGCGGTTTCTTCCTCTTCATGCCGGGCAGAAGCGGCTCTCCTGTTCTTCCCCATGTAACACTCCCCTACGGAGCGCGCAATTTCAATGTACTGTGGCCGTCTTCCGGCGAGATAACTGTTACCTACATGGTAGGAAATGAAACAAGGGCGCATCGTTTCAGGATAAGCGGTGATTCAATCACTGTTCTTGAACATGACAGCGTGCCGGTATCGTCTGCCGGAATTTTATCGCCTGATGAAACAAAAGCCGCGTTCTGGGGAACTGACGGGCTTGAACTTTGGGATTACACAAACTGGCAGCTCATTTACAGATTAAACAGGGACGCGGTTCTTTCCTGCGCATGGATCAATAACAGGCAGTTATTAACAGGCAATTCGCGGTTCATTGAAGATATAAATATATCGAGCCTTACATATCCGCGCAGAAGAATTTGCCTTTCCGGCGTTGAAGAAATCGGTTTTGAAGAAGCAGGCACAAGAGTGATGGCAAGAATGGGAACTGCCTGGTTCGCGACTGATGAAAGAAACGCGTGGGCATCGGTAACAAATGTCCGTGTGCGGCCGATTACATTTTCTTCTGAACGTTTCCGCGTTTTCCTTGAAACACAATTTTCCGGACCTTACGCGAATATCCCGATGGTGCGCAATCTGCGCTCTACAAATACAGTGCCGCTTTTANCCGGATTGGAATCCGCCCGNGGAAGACCTCCCGCTGTAAACATATACCCNTCAGAACCGCAAATACAAACCGCGCTATGCTTTGATCTTTATGATGATGACACCGGGCTGGCGCAGGTTTTAGCCGCGCTTGGAAGGTTTAATATAAAAGCGACTTTTTTTATGAACGGTGAATTTATCCGCCGCAACCCTCACGCCGTGTCCGCCGTAATGGAAGCCGGTCACGAAGCGGCATCGCTTTTTTACGCGCCTATCGATCTTTCGGACACAAGATACCGCATAACGCGAGAGTTTATTACCCAGGGTCTTGCGCGTAACGAAGATGAGTTTAACCGCGTTACGGGAAGAGAGCTTTCGGTTTTGTGGCATCCTCCGTTTTACCGCAGTTCCGCATTAATTAATACAGCGGCATCTTCGGCAGGTTATGTAAATATCGCCAGAACAATTGATCCGGGTGATTATCTTTCAAGGGAAGACGCGCTGAGGCTTAACCTCCGCCTTGCTTCTCCCGCGGAAATGATCGATCAAATAATTCAAAGAAGAGAGCCAAACGCGGTAATTCCTGTGCGTCTTGGACTGCTTCAGGGTGGCAGGGATGATTATCTTTTCCGGCACATAGAAGTATTAATCGATGCGCTGCTGCGCTCCGGCTGCGGTATTGTAAAAGTATCGGCAGCAATTCGCAGATAAAATTTTTCCGATGTATTTAAAAACGCCGCAGAACGACGGAGCGCTTCTTGACAGCATTCCTTCTTTGATAAATAAAACATTCCCTATTCCCGGACGTTTCAGAAACGCGCTGCCTTCCGATATTGCGGAACTTTCCGGTCTTCTTACAAACAGGCGCGGAGACAGATCTCTTTCCTATCTTACAAGGGCTAATCATCTTTCGGCTTATCTTCATTACTTCCTTCCGTGGAACCTGTACCGACTATGCCTTCTCCTGCCGAATCTTGAAATTAATTTATCACCGGGAGAAGCGGTCGCCGATCTGGGCTGCGGACCGATGACATTTGCCTGCGCGCTTTGGATTGCCCGTCCCGATTTACGCAATATACCGCTTGAGTTTTACTGCATTGACAGAAGCAGTCCCGTGCTTGAAGCGGGAATGAAATTTTTTAACGCTCTTANCGTAGAAAACGCAGATAATAAAAGNAGTCCATGGAAAATAATTCCTGTTAAAGAAGATNTTGACATCANAAAAAAATATACATCCGGCCGCGCAAAAAGAGCGTCTCTTGTCTGCGCCGTAAATATCTACAATGAGTTTTTTGATCGTATTTCGCATAACAATACCGCAGGGCTGCGGCAAATTGCGGCTAACGCGGCGCGGTGTATGCTTGGAAGAGCGGAGGAAAACGCGTCATTTCTTATAATAGAACCGGGTGTTCCGCAGTCAGGACGTTTTATTTCTCTTCTGCGCGGTGAATTTATCGATCTTGGGTACACACCCGCGTCTCCATGCACGCACGCTTCCGCCTGCCCATGCGCGGCCGGGCAAAAACGCTGGTGTCATTTCGCGTTTGAAACAATAGACGCGCCAAAGGAACTTATGCGTTTATCAACAGCCGCGAAATTACCAAAAGAACGCCTTGTGATGAGTTTTTTACATATAGAAAACGCGTCACGCGCGGAAAACAGCGGGATTCGTGTAATTTCTGACGTTTTTTCATTACCCGGCGGGCGTTTTGGGCGTTACGGCTGTTCGGCGGACGGGCTTCTCCTTCTAACCGGAGATAAATATAAAATTGATGATATGACTTCATTCAGTTTGATTAACGTAAATCAAAAACATACCGGCTCCGCTGTTGACCAAAAAAGCGGCGCTAAAATACTGGAGTTGCAATGAACACAAATACGCGTTTTTCCAGCATGCACACGCATACAAATTTTTGCGACGGCAAAGATGATGTGGAAACCATGTGCCGCGCGGCATATGAAAAAAAATTGTACTCTATTGGCTTTAGCGCACACTCTCCCGTAGAAAAGCAAACCGGCGTTATCAGCGACTGGAATTTAAAGGAAAACAGGGTAAATGAATATATCTCGGAAGTCCGCGCGGCAAAAGAACGCTGGCAGGGAAAACTTAAAGTTTTTCTTGGGTACGAGATGGATTACATCAGCGGCAGACGTACGGCGCTTGACAGTGATATAAAAGCGTTAAATATGGATTATTTAATCGGCAGCGTTCATTATATTTTCCCCAAAAACGGAGCGGAACCGTTTACAATAGACGGCTCCCGGGAAGAATTTGAAAAAGGTTTAAATGAAGGTTTTAACGGAAACGCCCTTGAACTGATGCATTCCTATTATGACGCGCAGGCTGAGATGATCGCTCTTGGAGGTTTTGAAATTTTAGGCCACGCCGATCTGATTAAGAAAAACAGTCATGATAAAAATTTATGGCATCCTGAAGAAGAATTATGCCGTCAAAGAGAAATCGCGAAAGCCGCGAAANATTCAAACATTGTTATCGAAATNAATACAGGCGGAATAAACAGAAAAAAAATAAATGATGTTTATCCTTCGTTATCATTTTTATATATTATAAGAGAATATGATATACCTGTAATAATAACATCAGACGCGCACCGCGCGGTTGATATTGACGGCGCGTATGATTTTGCGTTAAATACGCTTAATATAGTTAAAATTAAGGAACATGTTATATTTAACGGAAAAATTGACGGAAAATCTGTTTGGTTAAAAGAAAAAATCCTTAAATGAAGCATTTTTAAATTAAATTTGACTTATTCAAAAAGATAATTAAATACAAAAAAATATGAATAAAATGCTCGACCGTCAAATGCTTTTATATTATATTCAATGTTAAGGAGTTATCATGTCAAAGACAAAGCAATCACCAGGGTCGCTGCTTCTGGATCATCTTGGAAAGTACGCACTTAATTGTAATAGACTTTCCAAGGAGATAAAATGCAGTCAGACCGCGCTAAGGCTTATCAGCCTTGACAAAAGCAGGATTACTACATCAATTGCGGTGCGTCTTGCGAAATATTTCACCACAAAGCCGGAATACTGGCTGTTAGCGCAAATGGATTATGATCTTGAAAAAGCCGCTAATAATAAAACATTAGCAAAAGCTATTAAGGGAATTTCCAANGCGGCTATTCCGGCAGGTAAGGAAAAAAAGTAATTCTGTTTAAGACCGGANATGAGAAATTGGAGTAACGTGTGTTCACCCGNCTCCAGTTTCTCANTTTTTTATNATATATGCGTTAATATAAATAAATTTNNTCATACTGCGATTATCTGTATTTTTCCACACCGTTACGCGAACAATGCTGATAAACCGCGCAGCCTGAACAGAAAGGACTGACAGGACGGCATATCNTCTGCCCGTAGAGAACAAGAAGATAATTAATTCTTTTCCAGTATTTTTTTGGCAGAATTTCCCGTAAAATCATTTCGGTTTCATCNGGATTTTTTGAAGAAAGAACGCCGAGCCGGTTTGTGATGCGGTGAACATGAATATCCACGCATACACCATACATATCGAACGCTTCCGTTATCACAAGATT
>WQRT01000070.1 GCA_009786625.1 Treponema sp. | reverse complement strand
ATAGGTATTTGGAACGCTCTACGGGCTTCTATAAGCGTTTTAGAAGGTGCTTTTTATGTGGTCTGCGGTGTGGTTTTTATACTGTATTTCATGTACGTTATATGCAATGCAAAAAAATTGACAGCATATTTGACAGCACTATTTTTATTATTTTATACACAAGGAGACACAAATATAAACAAATTGGCACAAAGTAGTTGACTTAATTCTATTTGTGTTATATACTTAGACACAGTTAGACACAAGGATACACAGATTAATACAGATTTGAAATAGTTGCGTAGCAGTTACCGTTTGTTAGACGACGTTTGGGCTTTCTATATATTTCAATTCTTCAGGTAATACTCGTAATAATTTTTTATCCAATGTCCATATTTTCGAATTACTTTTTATTCCATGCATGATTATTATTGAATCCATTAAACCTACTCCATGATCCAATAATTTATTTTCTAATGAATATATCCCTGCTTCTATTATTATATTCTCATATTTTTTCTTTGGTAAATGTTCCCAAAATTTTAATATTATCTCTTTTTCTTTTTTATTTTTTACTCCCTGTAATAATTCACCAAAAATACATTCCACTGCAAGAACGCTTCCGCTTTCTAATAATTTACAAATTTTCGAAAAGTAATCTTGATTATTTTTTAAATGTTCAATCCAAATTGACGTATCAAGTATTATCATGAGGTTCGGTTTATTTCCCTAATATTATGTCCATTTTTTATATCTATTGGATTTTGCCTGATTTGTTCATTTAATTCTTTAATATTATGGATATCTACCCAGTCTTTTAAAGCAATGGTTATTGCTTCAGTAACCGTAGCACTCCGGGTATAAGCCTTTACATTATAAACTAATTCATCAGCAATTATTGCAGTTACTTTCATACGATAAACTATACGATATTAAATCGTATTTGTAAAGTAATTTTCTCATTTATTTTTGCAAGTGTATATTTTTTTATACACATGCAATTTATAACGCCAGCTCAAATTCCGCCTAACGTCCGTTACACACCTGAAGTACAACTATCCCCCAAACAATCTCACAAGCCATGTACTAAGAGGCGGCAGATATGTAACAAGCAGCACGATAACAAGGCGGACGAGCAGGAACGGCGAAACGTATCTGCAAATTTCAACAAACGGCTTTCCGAACCGGTACGATGACAGGAAAAGATTCAAGCCGACAGGCGGAGTAATATAGCCGACTTCAAGGTTAACAAGGAAGATAATGCCAAGATGCACGGGATCGATGCCGTATATTTCACCTAACGGAATTATAAGCGGAAGCACTACAAGTATCGCGGAAAACATATCAAGAACAAAGCCGATAACAAGAAGCGCGATATTCAATAAAAGAAGGAAAACCCATTTTGAGGAAATCGCGTTGTACATCCACGAGGCGACATTCGCGGGCGCTTGCGTATCAACAATGTAAAATGAAAACGCTTTGGCGACAGCGAGAATGGAAAGAACGCCTCCGATAATCGGCATCGCTTTGTCAAATATTTTTTTAATGTCAGCTAACTTTACATCGCGGTAAATAAAAACTTCGACAATAAAAACATATAAAACAGCGGCAGCTCCAAGCTGCACAAGGTTTAAGGTTCCCGTAAAATAAGCGATGATCAAAAAAACCGGAAGTAGAATTTCAAGGCTTGATCCTTTAAGAGATACTGCAGCTTTGCGCAAATCAAATTTTTCAACTGGAATTTTTACTTTCAGCGAAATTACAATGCCAAAAACAATCATCACGGCAACCAGAAGAATGCCCGGAATAATGCCGCCAAGGAAAAGATGCAGAATATTTACCTGCATTACGGTTCCGACAAGTATAAGCGCAAGACTCGGCGGAAAAAGAACGCCGATGCTTCCGACGGATGTTAAGAGTCCGATAGAAAATTTTTCGGGGTATTTCAAATATTCACTTAGTATCGAGTACAGAATGCCGCCTAACGCAAGTATGGTAACGCCCGACGCTCCCGTAAAAGAGGTAAAAAACGCGCAAATTATAACAGAAACAATTATAATCCCGCCGGGAAGCCAGCTTAAAAAATAACGGAACGTGTTTACGAGGCGCTCTCCCGCCTTGCTCTCTGAAAGAAAAAAACCTACCAAAGTAAAAAGCGGAATCGCGATTATATTTTGATTTGTAAGACCGAAATAGATATTAAGCGCGACAGCGTCCATCTCTCCGCCGGATGCTTGTATTAATAAAAGCGAAAGTCCGCCAAGTATTATAAAAAGCGGCGTTCCGCCGAGAGCCGCGATAATAAGGAAAACAACAAGCGGCACTTTCGCGTACCACGCGATGGTGTAATATATATCGCATATATCAAAAACAACGTCGGGCATATTAAAGCCCCAGATTATTTTCGCGATAACGGGGAATGAAGCCGCTGTTCCAAGTATTACAACAAGCGCGGGAATTATAATTTTCCAGCCGGTAAAGCCGGATTTTTTTAAAAACCTTACCGCCATAACCGTAAAAGCTATCGGTATAATTAAAGCGAGAACACGTCTTGAAACAAATCCTATCATGGTTCCATCAAGACCTAATTTGATAAACGAGACAGAACCCCACGCGATAATAATTGCTATAAAAGCGGAGAGTAAATTATTAATAATTTTTAAATTGATCCTTATAGGACCTTCGGGAATGTACTGCACAAAAGAAACCGCAAGATGCGAATCATTTCTGGTGCAGATCATTCCGCCGAGAAGGGACGCGAACAGCAAAAAATTAACGATAAAACCGGAAGACGCTGGAATTCCGGTTCTGAAGAAAAAGTGCGCTGCCAGTTCAAGCAGAGGCAGAACAGCCAGTAAAATTAAAACCGCTATGCAAAAATAATCTTCTACCGCGCAAAGTACAGATAATACATTGCCGGTTTTTTTTTCAGGCGTTTTTGATTCAATATTATCAGGCGCCTTTTCCTGATTTGCCGGAGATTCCAATTTTTACCGTCTCCTTCTGTATTCCGTCAGGATATCCCTGATTCTAACATAATATTCTCTGTTGAATGTCGGGTTCGCGCCGCCAACCAGCCTGTTTTCATAACTGGCGGTATCGTCAAACCATACCTGCATCTGAGCGGGATTCAGTTCATTGATTCTTAAGCCGTGTCTTACCATAGTGGAAATCGCGTCAGCCTCCAGAGATGCAATTGATCTTTCCACATCTCTTTCAAGCACTCTGCATGCTTCCTGTAATTGCGCTCTGTATCTTTCGGGGATTCTCCGCCATGTTACCTCGTTCATAAGAATGCCGCCCATAAACGGCGCGATATTAATGCTCGACATATTTCCGGCAATACCAAATAACTGGTTCCCGGCGACATAAACAGGGCTGTTATACACCGCGTCAATTCTCCCGCTTTGAAGAGAGAACAACTGTTCAGAAAGTGCGGCCGGAACCATCTGATAACCCAAAAGCCTGAAAGCCTGAATCATTGATTGATCATCCGTTCCTGTCCCCATCCTCATCCGGCGCAAATCGTCGGGAGTATTGATGGGCGCTCTTGAAAATACCTTAACCCATCCGGCATGAGCCCACGAGAGAGTTATAAAACCATTACGCTGTATTCTGTTGTTCAAATCCGTTCTTAGAACACGCATCACTTCGTTATATTCATCGATGTTTCTGATCAAAAACGGATAACTAATCGCCATGATTTCCGGCGTGATCGAATTTAATCCCATACTGGTGAATACCGCCATCTGAATTTGATTGCTTCTTAAAAGCGCCATTACCTGCGGCTCATCTCCGGCTGTCCCGCCGTGAAAAACAGTCACATTAATTTGACCGTTCGTAATGCGCGACCATTCGGCCGCAAGGCGGTTAAGCGCCTGCCCCCATGCGGTGTTTTCCGGCACAAGGGACGCAAGCCTGAGCGTCATCGGTCTTTGCGCAAAAAGCGGAAAAGAAGCAGCAAAGAGTATCAGTATAAAAAATAAAAACCGTATTCTTTGTTTCTTAAAATATTGCATATAACACTCCTTTTTACGGTAAATATTTACCGTTTAATTACCATTCGCCGTCCCATTCATCCCAGTTATCATCGGAACCAACGGAAAGAAAAAATTGATGCGCGTGATCCAGAAGGTACCGCGCCTTCCTCTGAGAGATTACATTTACAAGCCTGTTATGGGGATTCGCGTTTATATCGACTGAAAGCGCGGTCTCAAGCAGTTCCCTGAATCTGTCGTAATCCTGNGCGGGAACGCAAACCGACTGCGCGTATGAAACATATGTGCCGGCCGAATTACCTCCGGATTTTTCCAAAGCTCTTTGAAAATGAGTATCAACCTTTGACCTGTCGCCGCCCATTGCCGCCGGGATTGACGCGTGAAATATCATGAAGAACTCATCAAGCGAGCCGGAATTAAAATTCGGATCAATCTCGTATGCCCGTTCGACAAGCGCGTAGAACTCGGGGATTCTCACTCCAAGCGACATATCAAAAGAATCGAGAGAATACGCTGAAAGCCCCGCCGCCGCCGACCAGTAAAGAGCGGCTACATCGTCTCTTCCCATCCTCGCGAGAATCTGCGGAAGGCGGCTCTCACGGAAAGCCGTTGAGAACCCATCATACTTTTGATCGAGTCCGCGGTACAGAACTCCAAGCCCTCTTAAGTAAAGGCTTTTAGCGCGGTTCAACGCGGCCTGCCGTTCCTGATACAATGTGCGGGGAAGTATCTCAGCGGGTCCCTGCACAAACGCGTTCGCGTACATTACAAACAACGANCCTGTTGTGTTAACAAGCCCCTGATGGCGGGGATTTGTGGAAAGCAAAGACTCATACATTTTGATGGCAAAGGGAAGCGCGTCTCCCACAAGCTGCGGATCGGAATCCCCGGTAAAGACATCAGAACTGCCGTCACCTGTAAGCGCGTCCGAAATCATGTTGATCGCCATTTGATTGATGGAGCAGGAAGAGAGCAAAATGCAAATGACAGCCAAAGAGGATATAATTACTTTCATATCAGTCTATTATAACATAAAACAACATAAAATTAAAACGGTTTCAATCGCCGATTACAGCCCTGATATCTTTTTTTATAGCGTCCAGCTTCCTGGCTGCCTCGGCCTTGGCGGCCTCAAGCCCTGCTCCGGCTTCCGCGCGGCAGGTGGCGTAAAACTTGATTTTCGGCTCTGTCCCGCTCGGGCGGGCGCTGACAACCGTTCCGTCTTTCAGGAAAAACTGTAAAACATCGCTTGGCGGCAAGCCGTCGGCGCCGTTTTTAATGTCGCGGACTCTCACAATGTCGATGCCGCCAAGGGTTTTCGGCGGATTTTTACGGTATTCTTCCATAATACCGTCCATTATCTGCGGTCCCTGCGGCCCCTGGAAATACTTGGAGATTCCAAGTTCCTGCCAATAGCCGCATAATAAATAAAGCTCATCAAGGCGGTCAAGAAGGCTCTTTCCCTTACTGCGCCAGTAGAGGGTCATCTCGGCGGTCAGCGCGGCGGCGGAAACGCCGTCTTTGTCGCGGACTTCGGTTTCGATGTTGTAGCCGTAACTTTCTTCCGTGCCGAAAACAAAGTGTTTCGCTCCGGCCTCGCCATTTTCCCATTTACGCATGACATCGGCGATCCATTTAAAGCCGGTAAGGCACTCCCGGCATTCCGCGCCGTAATGCTCCGCCACGGCTTTCTGCATTCCGGTCGTTACGATTGAGTTAACCATCGCCGCGTTTGAAGGCAGCCTGTTCTGTTCTTTTAGCGAAAGGAAAATATAGTCGGCAAGAAGGACTCCCATCTGGTTTCCTGTAACAAGCGTAAAATCGCCCGATTTACCGGGAACCGCGATTCCAAAACGATCCGCGTCTGGGTCTGTCGCCATTACAACATCCGCTTTTTCTTTCGCGCCGAGTTTCAGCGCCATATCAAGAGCGGCGGCTTCCTCGGGATTCGGGAAAGCCACTGTGGGGAAATCTCCGTCGCCTTCGCGCTGTTCTTTTACGGTGATCACTTTAAGACCGAGATCGCCGAGGACTTTTTCCACATGCATCGCGCCTGTCCCGTGAAGAGGGGTATAAACGATTTTTACTTCTCCGGCTTTTTCTTTTATAAGCTGCGGCCTGAAAAGTTTTGTTTTAATCATATCGTGATACGGCACGTCAATTTCTTTATCGATTATAACAAAAAGACCTTTACTCTCGGCTTCCGCGCGCGAGATTTCTTTTATATCCTTGACGGAGTTTACTTCGTCGATAATACCGGCGTCATGGGGCGGTATAACCTGCGAGCCGTCATTCCAGTACGCCTTGTAGCCGTTGTACTTGGGCGGATTGTGGCTTGCCGTCACGACAATACCCGTATCGCAGCCGAGACGGCGGATGGCGAATGATAATTCGGGCGTAGGTCTTAACGCTGAAAACAAATACGTCTTTATCCCGTTAGCTGCAAATATAAGCGCGGCGGCTTCGGCAAACTGCGCCGAGTAGTGGCGGCTGTCAAAAGCGATAACAGCTTTTAAACCATCGTCCCCTCTTTTGGCGGCTTTAGCGGGGAATGTTTTAATAATATATGACGCAAGCCCCTGGGTAGCGCTTTTTACCACAAGGGAGTTCATCCTGTTATAGCCGCCGCCGATAACCCCGCGCAGCCCTCCGGTGCCGAATTCTAGATTCTGATAAAAACGATCGTCAAGATCCTTCTGCGCGGCATCGTCTCCTTTCGCAAGAAGATCTTCTACTTCTTTTCTGAAGTGTTCATCCTTCTCCCGCGCTATATAATCTTTCGCCCTCTCAAGAATTTCCGTTTTCATACCTCTCTCCTTTTAAAAAAATACGTTATATGCAATAAAAAAAACCTAACCCCTAAATCCTATCCCCTAATCCCTAACTAATCCCTATCCCCTAAATCCTAACCCCTAACTAATCCCTACTCTTCGGCATATAATGCCTTAACTTGCTAATCACATCCTCAAAATCCAGAGGCTTGCTGAGATGGTTGTCCATTCCGGCTTCAAGGCACCTTTCAATATCTTCGCGGAATACGTTAGCTGTCATGGCAATGATGCGCACAGTCTGAGCCTGAACCATTTTTAAAGCCCTGATNCTGCGCGTNGCTTCNTAACCGTCCATGAGCGGCATCTGCACATCCATNAGCACAAGATCGTATCTATCGGGAGATTCGCTGAACATCCTGACAGCTTCTACGCCGTTTTCCGCGCACTCAACCTTGATCCCCGTAATGCTGAGAAGTTCAATGACTATATCGCGGTTAATCTCGACATCCTCAACAAGAAGAACGCGCCGTCCGTCAAAAATCCCTTTTATATCCGTGTTTGTCTCTATCGATTTCTTTTGACTGATGCCGAGCGCTTCGTTTATCACACCCGCGACAGCCGACGGAAAGAGAGGCTTGGAAAGAAATTTTTCCACACCGGCTTTTTTTGCTTCGCTTTCGATTGTAGACCATTCGGCCGCTGTTATCATTACTACAACCGATTTCACCGATTCCTGATGTGTTTTTAACTCGGCAGTAAGCTGTATTCCGCTCATTCCCGGCATCTTCCAGTCTACAAAATAAATATGGTAACGCCCGTTTTGTTCAACGAGCTTTAAAGCCTCTTCTCCGCTTAACGCGGTATCGCAGTGTATTTTAAACTCGCGCATTATTTCTGTAAAATATTCCAGAATGTATTTATCATCATCCACTACCATAATGCGTACATTGTCTATATTAACATCATCCGATAAAAGCCCGGGATGCAGCGAAGAGCCGCGTTCCAGCTTGGCGGTAAATGTAAAAGTCGAACCTTTATCAACTTCGGAAATCATCCATATCTCGCCGCCCATCAGCTCCACGATATTTTTGGAGATGGCAAGTCCAAGACCCGTGCCGCCGTACTTCCGCGTTGTGCTTGACTCTGCCTGTTCGAAAGAATTGAAAATGCGCTTTTGCTGTTCATAATTCATTCCAATCCCGTTATCTGAAACTGAAATCTGAATTGTACACAAGCCGTCTTTCTCTTCCATAAAGCGCGTGTCAAGATGAATTTCCCCTTTCTCCGGCGTGAACTTAATCGCGTTCCCGAGAAGATTTGTCATTACCTGCGCGATCCTCTGATCATCGCCAATCAAAGTTTTCGGAATGTTTCTGTCTATGTATACGGAAAATTTCTGCATTTTTTCATCGATACGGAAATTGATTACGTTTACAATCCGCTGAAGCATTTTCTCAAAATTAAATTCCGCCGGAGACAGTTCGAACTTATTGGCTTCGATTTTTGACATATCAAGAATATCGCTGATGACACCTAACAGATGGTTTGACGCGTCCTCGATTTTCGCGAAGCAATGATCTTTTTTTTCCGTATCAACAGAAGTTTTCCCGATAGTAGTCATACCGATGATCGCGTTCATCGGCGTGCGTATCTCATGGCTCATGTTCGCGAGGAACGCGCTTTTATGCCTGCTCTCCCTGTCCGACTTAGATCTCGCCGCGTCAATCCGGATCAATATGATAATTAGAGCTATGGCGAAAATCGATCCGAATAAAACAAGAATCGCCGCCATGTTTGTGAGAGTTTGATAGAATGGTTTTTCCGGCGTTAAAAGGGCAAGGTACCAGCCGTTTGAAAGCCTGCGCACAAAAACGACAGTTTCATCGCCGGCCGTGTTACTTATTGCCTGTTCCGTTACGTCAACCCCTGANCGTAATTCATTATAAAAAATGGAGATCGGNACGGAAGGATCAGANGCGTTTCTTCCGATAAAAGCAGGATTGGAGTGGCCTATTATATTGAGATTCTGGCTNAGCAATATGCCGTAACCGTCCTGCTCAAGAGCGATATCAATAATGTTGATTCCGACAGTGGAGATATCAACTTCCATGCAGACAATGCCGAGACGGTCTCCCGCGTCATTGTGAATACAACGTGAATATGAAACGACAGTTCTTCCCGAAATAAGGCTTTCATACGGCGGAGCTTCCATTACAGTTCCGCAGGATGTCTCTGCNAGTATGAACCACGGACGTCTTTGCGCGACATATCCTTCGTAGTAAAATTCGCTGGAGGTNATAAAAACAGGCCCGCCGCTGAATGCTTCGAACCATCCGAAAATATTAACTGATCTCATAAGGGGTGATTCGCTNGAAATGAAATAACTGTGGATATCCATGACATAACCGTTTACGTCTTCCACGCCGCTTCCGCGCAGGATCATACTGCGGATAGTCTGAGAGAAACCGCTGAGCATCATTCTGGGTTCCTGAAGATCGGATTCTAACTGAGTCTGCGCGAAATTAAAGACGCTCTCCGCGTTCCGCACAAGGTTGTTATGAACAATATTACGCATGAAATAGAAACTTAAAATAACCATAGCTGTAAACGCGATAACAGTAAAAATAATTTGAATATACAGCGGACGGCTGGGAAGAATTTTCATTACGCTGTCTGTTTCCTTACTTTAAACATCTATCACATTATTGTATAATAAAGTTCAAGATATTTCACGATTTTTTTACAGTGTTTTAGTGATATATCAAACAGGAGGTATACGGTGTCTTTATCATTAATTGGGCGATCTTTTCTTACATTACTGGATTTTACGCCGGAAGAAATTCGATATTTATTAGATCTGGCAAAAAAAACCAAAGCAGATACAAAAAAAGGTAAAATACACAGGCGTTTTGAAGGTAAAACGCTCGCTCTGCTCTTTGAAAAACGCTCCACCCGCACAAGATGCGCCTTTGAGACCGCTTTCGGCGAAGAAGGCGGCCATCCTGTGTTTCTTTCAACAGCGGATATCCAGTTAGGCGGAAAGGAATCGCTGGAGGACACGGCGCGGGTGCTCGGCAGAATGTTCAGCGCGATTCAGTTCCGCGGCTTCAAACAGGAGACCGCCGAAACGCTCGCCAAATATTCAAATGTCCCTGTCTACAACGGCCTGACCGATCTATACCATCCGACACAGGCGCTCGCTGATATAATGACGCTTGAAGAATCTTTCGGCACAGCGAAAGGCAAAACGCTCTGTTACATGGGCGACGGGCGCAACAATGTCGCAAGGTCTCTAATGGTGATATGCTCAAAACTCGGCGCGCACTTTACGATTGTAACACCGCCTGAATTGAACCCCGATGAAAAACTGCGTGAGATGACCGCTCCGCTTGCGAAGGAATCCGGAGCTGTCATAACGGTTACCCCCGACATTAACGCAGTTAAAGGCGCCGACGCGGTTTACACTGATGTGTGGATCTCCATGGGCGAGGAAGAAAAGCGTGCAGAAAGAGTGCGCCTATTAAGCCCTTATCAGGTTAATCAGAAAATTATGGACATGACAGGAAAAAGCGGGAGTATCTTCCTGCACTGTCTTCCCGCGGTAAAGGGCGAAGAAGTTACAGCCGATGTTATCGACGGCCCGCGCAGCAAAGCATGGGATCAGGCGGAAAACCGCAAACATACGATTAAGGCTGTAATGCTTGCTACGCTTGTTAGGTGATTTGTTTAATTGCGCCTAACATGGCATAAATAAATTAGTGATGTGTCACATTCACGGCGGGCTGGGAGGTAATTAAATTATATGTCTCATTAGAAACGGGTCTCTCCGGCGGGGAAACGCAAACTGTTTGTTAGACGATGCCACAGCATTTTTAATATTTAATATATTTATTTTTATTTGATTAATTGTAATATTAAGAACATTATTTTATGTCTATTAATTTCGAAAATCCTTCCCAAATTTTCTTTTTATTCTGTTTTCCATAATCTTCAAACATTTTCGCTAATGATTCAAAAGTACGATCGTTCTTTCCAATAAAATTCCAAAAATCTTCTTGAACAAGAATTCCGCCTTCAGGCGAAAAATACTTATGAACCTTTGGATTTTCGTAAGCTTTTGGATATTTATTATTATAATAAATTGCAAGTTGAGAATCAATATTTTCTGATTCTATATTTAAATATGTCCATGCAATAGCAGCAAGTAATCTTCTTTTTGCCCCTGGNACTTCTGTCGTATTCGGATCTGGTCCCTTCATTTCTAAAATAAAAGTACGTTTAATTTGTGGATCATTTAGAATCAAATCGTATTCAAAGGTAAGGGATTCTTTTGTTTTTGAAGGTTTCTTGCATTCATTAATTATTTCATTTTTTTCTTTTATGTAGTCACTAAAATTTCTTATATTACTTAAATTATTTATTATAGTATCAATTTTTTCTAGCGCGTTTTTTGGAAGCTCAAATGTTTCCCTAATTTTTCTTTTTATATTATCTTCACCCCATGCATCAATTGCAATGATTTGAGCTATTTTTTCCATTTCAGTGCCTAAAGAAGTTTTAAGTCCATGAATCCTATGGATAAGTGGTTCAAAATCTTTTAAAAGAGCCATAACAAAAGGATTACCAGAATTAGCTTTAGGCTTATCAATCGCTTTATCAATATATTTTTGCACAACAATATCGATTAATGAAAAAATTTCATTTTGTACATTTTTAGAAAATATCATTATTTTTCCTTTAAATGGAAAATAGTTTCTGAATAAGCCGCTTTATCTCTTTCAGTTCTGTTAAGAACAGGCCGGTTAAATGTGTTAACAATATACATACCTGCATTTTCTGCAATAGTTGGATAAAGATTATATTTATCATTTGCAACTAAAAAAACATTATAATCTTCGGTAAAATATTTTTTACAATTATTCAATACGGCGGCTATTCCTTCTACATAACTTTCTTTTGCTGCTTTGCCTTGACCACGAAACAATGGTCCTATTTCGAGATCATCATTTCTTTGAAATTCAAATAAATCATACGCATAAGCATGTTGTTCATGATAATCTATTAAACCAACGTATGGAGGAGATGAGAATATTCCATTGATTTTATTCTTTTTAAGAATTTCATAATATTTTGGCATGAACCGTTTTACTTCTTTGTTTATATCAATAGTTCTGCTGTCACCAACTAAACATAATTGATATGTATCTTTTCGCAGTTTTGAATATGTTAATAACCGAGATACAGTATCTTTTGAATATGTTTTCCACCATTTTAATATTGAAAATAACGGCTTACATATTTTGCCATGTTTACTACAATAATATGTTGTAGTAACTGGTTCCAATAATGTAGCAAGATCTGCATGTGTTGTTGAACGACAACTACGAATTGTCCGACTTAGGATAACACATAAAATATTTTTAATTTTTCCGTCATTTATATTCTTTATAATTGAATATACAAAATCTATTTCATTTCTTATTTGTTTTGAATACCATTTATCAAGAAATTTTTCACATTTTTTTTGTTGTAGAACAATGCCATATTTTTTTACAAGTTTTTTATAAACAGATAAAAATACTTCTTCTTTTTCATACGCGTAAGAATTTTCATCTATTTCTTTTTTTCTAAGTTTATATTTATATTC
>WQRT01000069.1 GCA_009786625.1 Treponema sp. | reverse complement strand
AGCACCTGAATAAGGTTTCCAAGATGGGGTTCATTGTTGACATAAGGTAATGCCGATGTGATCAATCTTCTTTTCATATTAAAGATGATACAGATAATTTCCTGTTCTTTCAATACCGTGGTTGAATTATCTGCCGCTGACTATATTGTCCGAAGTTATTTTTATAAAATTAATGAGAGAACTTCAGGTTAAGATCATTTTTCCAGATTTCTCCGCTTTCCAGGGTTACAGGAAAAGCGGGGATAATGCGCGTTGCTTGATATATATTTTCGTTTGACGCTTGAATAAGACAGCCGCCGAATGACGAGGATGATGCAATGAGTATCTGTACTTCATTTGTTATATCAAGGATTTTTAAATTACCAGTATCAAGATCACGTTCTACAGGAACATCTTTACCGGAATTATCAACAGAATAGAAACGGACATAATCATCGGTTACACCCGCGAAGGACAGATCGATTTCCGGCGTAAAAATAAATTTTTGCGTTTCCTTGCCTGTGTTTTTTAACGCGTACGAAACAGATAAACTGCTTTTTTTAATTAAATAACATTTCTGGATTTCTATACACGCAAAAGGAATATCCGAGGTAACAGCGGGAAGCATAAAACAGAATTTTCCCTTTTTATCCTGATCTGCGCTTTCATACTGCTCGTTGTAACAATGGCGCGAATCATTTGCGAGTAACACATCAATTTGATTTATATTAAAATCCGCTGGTAGAAGAATATCGGCGAAAGCGGCGCGTCTTCTTGGAGTATCACTGTTATAAAATAATGTTGATCCGCAATCAAGATAGTTCCACTCTTTCGGAGTATAGTCAAGTTCAAACACGCTTGCGCCTTTCGGCTGAATGTAACAATTAATTGTATTATCCTGAAAAAGATATTCCTTTACGCCGTCTAAATCAAAATCATGCTGAATAAGAGAGCTGACAATTTTTCCCTTTTCCCTTGATAATCCTTCTGCGCGTAAAAGAGAACTGTAAGCCGATTTTCGAAGTTCACTTCGAAGGCGGCCGTCACCCGGTGAAAAAAGAAATGAATCCTGCGCCTTCCAAAGTTCTTCCCTTGCGTTTAATTTTCTGTACTTATCCCCTTTTAACTGGTTGATAAGAACATTGGTAAATATCATTTTGGAATAGATACCATTCGCTTCATCATGTTCGATAAGAAAGCGTCTTGGCGAGTAATCGTTCTTTATTGACGATGAGTTTGGAAAGCTCGCTCTTCTGTACGCTTTGTGATTTTTTAAAATTTTAGCGGGAAGGGATGTTTCCACAATATTCTCCGACAGCGAGATCTCTTCAAAAAAACGGTTCCATGCCGTATCCGGCGCTTCTTCTTCACAACAGGAAATGCGGCGCGGAAACACGCTTACCACCTTTACGCCTTTCCCGCCTGAGGATAAAAATTTATTTTTTAATTCGGTAAATACTTGCGAAAAACTGTTATGCGCCAGTTCCTCTTCCACAGATAACGCGACGGGAAATATCGTAATAAGTTTTCCCTGATCTTCACTGATACACGGATAATAAAGTTCGTTACCTGACATTCCTGCCATGACAAACTGATCCTGAGAAAGAAAAGTGTAATTCATATCGCTTGAACAAAGCGGGTATACCATGTGCTGTTCCCATGCCATATTGGGTATCCAGCAGCCAAGCGCCCTTTTCCCAAAATGCTTACGCAGGTATGTCGTTAAAAGCTCAATCTGCCCGATTCTGTCCTGCAGCGGAATCAAGGGAAACAAAGGCTCGTAAAAACCGCCCCCGAGAATCTCCACCTGCTTCCGCGCGGCCATGTCTTCTATAAGCATAAAAAATTCAGGGTGAGTTCTTTCAACCCAGTAAAGAAGAGTCCCCGAATAATGCAAAACAGCCTGTACATTCGAGTAACGGTAAAGATTGGAAACAAAAGGGCGCATCCTGTTTTCATACGCGTACTCAAATTCTTCTTCAGGCGCTCCTGAGGGAACATGATCGTGAGAACCAAGAACAAGCAGGATTTTATCTTCTTTCACTGAACTCCTATCATTCTGAACAGCAGCAAAGACACTGTGGTAAAAACAAGAGACAACAACCCCATAGTAACAAGAACAATCGGTTTGCCGCGTAATGACGCGGGAACGGCTTCAAGCGCGGCGCGGCGGCGCACTTCCCTGATAATAAAATTAACAAGCAGAATGCCGCTTGAAAAACCGATCATTAAAACCGCCGCTTCCAGAAAACTGCCCGCGATATTGACGCAAATAAACACAATTACAGCCGTGATGCCGCCGGGAAAACTGATAAAAGAATTATTATCAATTTCTTTTTTTATAATGAATTTGAATACAAGATATTCAAAAGCGTCATAAAAAATCGAACTGAGCGGAAAAATTAAAATATACATTACTATGTTGGCCATAAATCCCATAACCACATTCGAGAAAAATATCCATAGCAACATTCCGGTAAGAAAAATTAAAGCCGTTTTAATTAATTCTGTGGTTTTTATCCGGCCTTGAGATCCTGCTGCTCCCTGAATGCCAAGAGCGCATTGAAGCAAAAGATTGATTGTGAAGCATGAGTAAATTAAAAGCAGCAGATAGTTTCCGCTCATTTATATTCTCCCGGGTATAATTTATTTCTTCCGTACTGATATAAACACACGAAGTAACCGAGCAGCAGCAGTGCGCCGCAGGATGAAGCGAAAATACCGATCGGAAAAAAAGATCCCGAACTGAAATACATAATCGTAATCATCCCCTGATATGTTCCGGGGAACGACAGGGAACAAAACGCGAGAGGTTCTCTTAAAATGGAAAAAGCCGCAAGCAGCCCCGCGAGAGTACCTGCCATAGAAACAGCGTCCATCAGACGTTCGTAAATATCCGAATGTGAGTTTCCGGCTGTTGAATGGATATGAGCGCACGAGTTTGCGCAAAACAGAGGAACAAGCATTAAAATAAGAAAAACCTCAAAGGCCGCGAACGGGCATAGCAGCCAGAAAAGCAGAGCGTATATACTGCCGAAAAAAACGGCAATGCATGTAAATACCGCGCTTCTTCCCTGCACAGGAAGGATATTGTATTTATTTGCAGATAACAAAAATGAATACGCGATAGCCGTAAGTCCGTATACCCAAAACAGGCATCCGGCCGCTGTAACAGCCCACGACAGCCGCGCGGAAGCCATTATCAAAATACCTGCGCCTGTTAATCCGCCCAGCGGAGAAAGAGAACCCCAAAATGAATGTTGATTAATATTGTAACTCATTATTCTCTTCCCCTCCTGATAGCGGCGGCAGAAGCTTCTATCCTGTTTACGTACATCTTTATAACACTGTCAGGTATTTTGTTATAGATTCTTACGGCATGAGCGCTTAACGGAACAACGTCCAGTACGATGCTGTCAGGTGAAACTACCGCTCCAAGGGGCAGCAATATTCCATCCTGAAAAAACGCGAACACATACATCTGGTCCGCTGAGTTTTGCATCGCGAACCAGTGTCCCAAAAGACTTGCCTTTGGAGCGCTTTGATGAAGATGCGAAGTAAGCCTTCGCGGATCGCCGTTACTATTAAAAACACTATTAACAGAACGTAAAAGATAATGTGTCTGAAGCGGCGTGGTCAGCCCCCATAACAGGCATACCAAAAGCAGAAGCCCAGTTATCCAGCCGAATAAAATTGCTTTATCCCTTATATCGCGAACCTGCCATTGAATCTTTATCATAACAGATTCTCCTGAATACCGATGCCTTTATTTTTTGATAAAAATATTTTTTCTTCACCGAGCCTTATTAGCGGCGTTACGCAGTTAGTAAGCGCTAAAGCGGTAAAACAGCCTGAAAAATCCATGCATACGTATCTAAAAAACCATGAGAGAACGGCGCTTAGTACAACCGCGAAAATAATACCGGGTTTGAATTTCGCGCTGCTGGAAGGTTCTGCCGCAAGAATGAAAGCCGCGGCAATTGTACCGCCTGAAAAAATTCCGTATAAAATATCTCCGTCCCATAAACCGGAATGTAAATCACCGGCGAACCGTATTAGAAAACAATAGACTGCAAGAAACACAAGAGGAATCCATCCGCGATTAATTCCAACTGCTGTTATAACTACAGTGCCTATTAAAAGGATGAAGATCCCTCTGTCTGTGATGATGCCAGGATCGCCGCTTGAAAGAAGATCGATATATCCCGACGGCATATTAACGGAAAAAATGGAAAAAATATTACTGTTCAAAAAATCCGAAACCGAATTATCAAGAGCGCTTACATTGGTTAAAGCCATGTGGGAAATCGGCGGAGGCGGCGACTCAAAAGCGTCCGCGTATGCCGAAGCCCACGAAAAACGGATAAAAAGCCAGCCGCCGAGAGCGGGATTGAGCCAGTTGGAACCAAGCCCGCCGAAGCTGTGTTTAACGACAACTATCGCAAAAGCCGCGCCTAGAGCCGCGTACACAGGATGAATCTGATTCGGAAGCATCATTGAAAGGATTAGAGCAGTCGCGGCGGCGCTGCCGTCTTTAATTTTTCCTGCGCGGTGTTTATGCACGGTAAGCAGAAACTCAACAAGTAAAGCGGAAAAAACCGCGGCTGCTGCGATAATCAGGGATTTTCCTGAATCGCTTAAGGCTGACTGAAGAATACACAAGAACGCGCACAGGCTTACAAGCCACATCCGCCCCGTACTTGAACAGGAGATATTAATTTGAGGTTTATGTAAAAAATTTAAATTGCGATCCGCCAATTTATCCCCCCTGTTTTTTATCTAAAATAGTTTCGAGTAACGGCAGAGCCGACGGACATACAATCTTGCAGCACCCGCACCCCTGGCATCCTGTTGTTACTTCATTTTTTAGTTCATTCAATCTGACGCGCTTATAAATATTTTGAGGGTCAAGCCCTACAGGGCACACTGCCCTGCATTCGCCGCAGTTAATGCAGTTCATCTGCGCGTGCGAAGCAGTCTGTGATTTTGTCATCGCCGCAATCGCGTAACAGTTTTTTCCGACAGGCTCGTCAAGATGAAGCACTTCCCTTCCCGAAAGCGGAGACCCTGTTACAATTCGTTCCGGCCTTGAGCTGAAACCGCCGCACTGCTCCATCACTTCCATGATCCGCGTGCCGATTCTTATTTTCATAATCTGCGGCTTCCTTAACGCGGAACCCCCGACGGCTACAAATCGATCTAAAATCGGTTTTTTATGCACAACCGCGTCGAAAGCGGCGGCGAGAACGGCAGGCCCGAGAATTAAAAATGATCCGAGAGAAAGCCCTTCTTTTTTTTCGTATGCTCTTAGAGCAAGTTCAAGTTCCCTGTGGTTGCGCTGCGGATAACGCGAGCCTGTTAAAACAAGCGACGCGGTAAAGCCGATATTGCCGGCGTTCTGTAAAAATTTTTCTCCCAGAGCTTTCTCGCGGCCGGAAACCGCGAAAATAATATTGGAAACCTTCATGCAGGCTTTCGCGACAATCGCCGCTCCCTCGATAACCGCATTAATCCTTGTGCTGCAAAGCGCGTAATCGGCTGCCAGCCAGGGATCGTCAAACACGCATCGGACAACAAGCGTCATTTTTTCCGTTTTTCTAGCGGCAGAAATAAGATCAGATAACGGTTTTTCGTTGTTTTCCATTTCGACAATTCCCCATTCGGAAATGACCCTTTGTATATCATATCCGCTGAGTCCTGTCCATTGAAATACCTCTTCCTTTTTACCGAGCTTTTCAAAAGCGCCTTCCATTCTAATTACAAAAGCGTCATTGTTATTGCCGTTCTCGTCTTTCCATGAAACTTTTTTCGCGATCCTTCCCGGGACCGTGGCGTGAACATTGACAGCTCCTTCTCCTGAAGCTCTTGCGATTAACATTCCCTCGCGGACTAAATCACCCACCGAGACAACGGGATAGACCCTGTTTATGCTGCTGCCAAGGGGGATTACAGAAAGCGCCGGTAAGAACGCGTTAACAGCCTCTGTTTTTTCAGGAGCCGTGCTGTCTTCGAAGGGAAGCCCTCCTCTTGGAAAAGAATATATTTTCATAATTTATGCGTCCTTTCGCAGGCGCGGCGTGTTTTCTGCATTATACGATANAGGCTTATTCAAGTTAATGCCTTTAAAACGCATTTTCCCGGAAATTCTTTTAAAACTTGAAAAATCATACTTAACTGATTCATCATTTTTTCTTTTAATAAAAAATATCATTAACAGGAAAGGTAATAAAACTAATAATGAAAATTTTTCCGCGGGATTTCCTGTGCCGCCTGATCCCGGATTCGTTACCTGCCTTGAATTAATATCATGAAAAAATTCCATTAAATCCTTAAGCGGAAACGGCGGAAACTCGTCAATATTATATTTCTGCGACGCGTATAATGTGTTCATCACAGGAAGGCCGTCTTCACCGGTTGAGAAATCTGGAAAGACGCCTGATGGAATACCGTCTCTTGCGGTGCCTATTTTCTGCGTTGAAAACGCGGCTTGCGTTATTAGATGATCGTAATATTCATTTTCGTTTATAACAGATTCAAACCTGTCGGTTGATGTATAAAAATCAGGCAGCGCCGGCGCGAAAAATAATGTAAAAAAGGCGGCTGCGGTAAAAGGCATTATGCAGACAGAAAAAGAAAAATCCGTAAAAGATTTGCGCATAATCATCACAGGCACAAAACGTTTTCGTTTCCAGCCCGAATAGGAAAAAAGTTTAATTGTAATGATAAAAACCGCCGCCGCGGCAAAAAAAGCGGCCAATAAAAATAAAATATTAATATGGGAAAAATAAACAATAACGGCGGCTGCCGGAAAAAACGCAAGCGATAAAAACCACGAAAGCCTGTACGGTAAAACCGCTCTTTTTACAATCAGCGTAAACAGCGAAACGTTTCTGTCCGTAGGCGATCTTGACAGAGTTAAAATTTCAGTTAACGGCTCTCTTAACAAAATAAAAAACGCGAGAATCAAAGCCGCGCAGGCGATCCCGCAAGCCCCGAAAAAAACAAGAGAGGAAAGCACAGGAACAAGAAAAAATATTTTTAAAAAACCTTGGCGGGATTTATTTAAAATTATGCAGATAACAAAAAAAATAAATGAAGAGACCGCGAATGTTAAAAAGAAAAGATCCAATGGACGGCCTATCCCGTAATAATTGACGGAAAACGGAATATTACCAAGAAGCGATCCTATCTGTTTATCAAGAGCCGCGGGATTCCAGTTATTTTCAAGCAAAGGAAGATAAACAAAGCGCTTATCATCTTTAATGAAAATATTTTTTAATTTTTCGGCGTAATTGTCGTAACGCGGATCGAAAGTAAAAATCCTTGAAAAATATTCATCGAGGGGAACCGNCTGCAGNCNGTCAAAAACATCGAGCATTACCCANTGCGATGATTCACTGACAGGAGAACCATTTAAAAATTCCTGATTATCAAGAAGCGAATGAATCAGCNTGTCATCCGCGGAAACATCGGAAGTTAAAACCGCGTAACCGCCGCGGTATACTTCATGCCCCATTTTAAGGCAGGGAATGAAAAGGAACGCGGCCGCCAAGAGTGAAACAAAACTTGCGGGAAACGCAGCGCGGAGAAAAGACATAATTGCCTAAACCAAATAGAATATAACCGCGATCAGAATGCCAAGAAAGGAACCCACAAATACTTCCAGCGGAGTATGCCCCTGGACTTCCTTTACCGAATGAAAATCAATGCCGATTTGCTTTGCGGATTGTCTTCCAATATTGTTGATCGCTCTGGCCTGCAACCCCGCGGCTCTCCTGACGCCGACTGAATCACGAAGAACCACCATCGCGAAAATAAGCGATATTATAAAATAAGTTGACGAGACACCTTCATAAATCCCCGCCGCCGTTGCAAGCGCACAGACAACCGCCGAATGGCTTGACGGCATCCCTCCCGTGCGCCAGATCATAGTCTCGACCGCGTCCCACTTTTTTTTATTTTTACTCATGACAAGGTAGAAAGCCATTTTTAGAATCTGCGCGACAATCAGACTGGAGACAGTGGAAAGGAAAATTTTATTCTCAAAAAGGGAACTGATGGCCGCCGCCGCTGACATTTTATTATACTCCTAAAAAACCTGTTTTTTGTCAAGTAATGGAGCTATCCCCTAACTCCTAACCTCTATCCCCTAATCTCAAACCGGGGTAAAATTACTAATCCAATGGAATTAATTACCGGCGAAAACGATAAAGGGCGGAGGCTGGACAGGATTCTCCGCAAGGCGCTTGCCGATCATCCCCTGCCTTTTATACACCGGCTTCTACGTCAAAAGAAAGTGCTGGTAAACGGCAAAGCCGCCAAAGCAGACGACCGCCTCGACAGCGGAATGAAGATATGCATACCTTCACTGCCCGGCAGCCATTACACAAAACCGAAAAAAGAACGATTGACGGAAACTGTCCTTCCATCTTTTGAAATACTTTGGCAGGGACAAGGGCTGCTGGCTGTCAACAAACCGCCCGGCCTTGCGGTTCACGGCACTGACAGCCTTGAATCAATTATTCGCAATTATTTGAAGGATAAACTGCCGGAATCCCTGTCATTCAAACCCGGCCCTCTCCACCGTCTTGATAAACCGTCAAGCGGAGTCGTTGTATTTTCATCAAGTCTTGATGGCGCACGACTTTTCAGCGCGTTACTGCGGGAACAAAAAATACGCAAAACATACCTTGCGGTTGTCAAAGGTAATTTGGAAGATGAGAGGATTTGGGAAGATATTCTTATCCGGGACAGTGAAAAAAAGAAAACTTTTATATCCGGCGGGCAATCCGGGAAAAACGCTGTGACTAAAGTAACGCCGTTAAAGCATCGCGGGAACCTCACTTTGATAAAAGCGGAAATCTCAACAGGCAGAACCCACCAGATCCGCGCCCAGTCCGCTTCTCACGGACACCCGCTTGCAGGCGATGTAAAATACGGCGGCGGATTTTCCGGCGTAATAGGCGGATTTTTCCTGCACGCATGGAAACTTGAGTTCCTTGATTTTGTAATCGAAGCGCCTTTGCCGGAAGATCGCGAGCGGTTATATTCCGAAGAAGTGACGGCTTTATTGGAATGTGTTTTTAAATTTTTATGATTTTTGGGTGTATGCGGGGTTAGAGATGAGTAATTTGCCGCGAACCACACGAACCAACACGAACTTGTAGTTCGATTACTTTTCTTTGATCTACGCTATTCGTTTTGTAGTTCAATGCGGGGAATACTTGTGTCCCTGTCCCTGCTTAGTCTTGTGATAATCGGAACTCGACCTAGTTCTACACGTATCTGATAAGTATACCCGGCTTCATAGGTATACTCAGGGATTTGTATAATGTTAGCCGCTCCTAATCTAAAATCAATATAAAAATTATTAATATCTAATGATTGCTGTCCATTCAAATTTATCTCATAAATCTCACTTCCAGGATTAATAAATTGAGTACCATTTTGATTTGTCATGTAGCTATCACCTCTAACAAGGTAAGCACTGCGGTTATTTTCATTTGAAACAATTAATCTTGAAAATGGCTGGAATATTGATATTAAACGATCAAATTGAATAACAGGTGAACCGCCGCTAAGCTGCGGCATTATAACAATACCATCTTGTATAGATTGTGCCGCATTAGCACGAACATTAGACGCAAGATCATAATATTGATATACTGGAAATAATAAATAACCTTGAGAGCTATAATTCATGTATATTTTCTTATTCATTTCCAAAGGCAGCAGTGTAGTTAAAACTTCTCCATCCGGCCTGCCTACACGAAATTGAACAATAAAATTTGTACTATTTGAAATTAATGCCTCTGCCTGACCGCCTGTATGCTCAGGAACAGTAACAAATATTTGTCTGTTGTTTATCTTATCATAAGTAACCAGAATAGAAAAAATTACATCATCGCATACAAGCCATCCGGCTTTGCCACGGTACACAGAGTCCTTAACAGCGCGTAACATAAACTGCCCGCGATCGGCGGATAAATTATCATAAAAATCAATACGGCGTTCAGATTTTCTCCGCACTCCGCCCAGGATATTTTCAGGATTATAAATACTACCGGCGTATAGAATCAGATCATCATCCGTATCATTATTGATTGATAAAAACCCTGAAGCATCATTATTCCATCTGATGTTAATAGTATCAGTGAACGTTGACGGATAACTATCTCTCTGACTTGCGGAACCGCAGCTATAAAGAGATAATGTTAATGAAAGAATAAAAATAAATGAAAATGAAGAAGATATAATACGTTTCATTGATACTCCATAATTTATATTACTGGTTTATTCATTAAATAATTCAATGCGAAAGTTACTATTATCTGATCTATCTATTCTTGTTATATTTAATGGCTGTCCTTGCCTTACAATAATTTGGTATGTATTCTCAGCTTCATAAGTATAATCAGGAATTCTCATAATGTTAGCTTGCCCTAACCCTAGATCAACACTCAAACTACCAATCGTGAGTGATTGTTGTCCTGATAAATTTAATTCATAAGTCTCACTTCCAGGATTAAATAATTGATTACCATTTTTAGATGTCATCCTCCCGCCCCCTCTAACAAGAGACAGAACAAGATTAGTTTGATTATTAATAATCAGCGTAGCAAAAGGCGATATCGCTTCAGGCGGCAATCGACTAAAATTTACACGGGAAGAATAATCATCAACCGCAGGTATAATAACAGAGATATCAGATAATGATTGTGTCGTAACACTACGAACAACATTTGAATCGCGGTTTTTAAACTGATATACAGGGAATAATATATAACCTATGGAGTTATATTCCATATTCACTCTTTTACCAATTTCATGAGGCCCAAGAGTGGTAAGCACGGGACCGTTAGGTCTGTTTACGCGGATTTGTACTGCGGTATTAGTTTCATTTGATAATGTTACTCCAGCAGAACCGCTTACATGATGGGGAATATTAATTAATTGCCGGCTGGGAGCGTTTTTATTATAAATTACTAAATACGCGAAAACAACATCTTCATTATTTAAATCACTCCCTTTGCTGTCGTAAACAGAGGCTTTAACGGCGCGTAATAGAAACTGACCATTATCAGCGGTTACTTTATTATAAAAATCCACCCGGCGTGTTGACATTCTTCGGACGCCGCCTAATAGATTATTATCACTGACCCGGCCTGCGAATAAAACAAGATTATCATTGGCTCCATTACGTATTGTCAAATCTCCTGAGCTATCGTTATCCCACCTAATGTTGGGATTTAGCGGCTCATTAGGAATAACTGCTATTTGAGCCGGTGAATCTGTTTGACTTTGTGTATTTGCCGCTGATGAAACATATCTTACTCCATTTAACCTTGCAGCCAGCCTTTGCATATGTTCAATACCCTGCGAGACGCCTGAGTAATTTTCTTCGTATCCGTCGTGCATACTGCCGTTTTCTATATTGAATATATCCGCCGCGATTTTATTAAGATTTCCAAGACTTTGCACCGAGCCAGAAAGGACATACCGGGCATTGCGGCCTCTGCCGAGTCTTCTTACCCTATCAAGTTCTTCCTCGTTATCTGCTCTTTGTCTTTGATGTTCCTCCATTATAGTATCAAGGTTGTCAGTACGCGGAAGCACCGCGTATTTATTAGCGTTGGCTAACTCGCATGCAAGTATCTGCGATAAAACCTGAGCGTCGCTTTGGCTTATTTCACTTGAGACGCTGAAAGGCGGTACTGATAATCCTGGAAGCCTGCTTGTATCGCGCATTGCCGAGTCCGCCAGTTTTCTTGCCATATCAGGTATCAATCTGTCTATTTCTTCTATCGATCTGTACACTCTATAATCACCGGCAACCTGCTGGAGGCTTTCTACATCGAGAATACTTACTATTACGATATTCCTGTCACCGAGACTTGTAATAAACCCGGCAAGAACAAATGCCGCGTTAATCTCACGCCCTATTTCAAAAATCGTATCAGGGTCTGTTAGATTTGAGTCTCTCTGGATGCGGCGTTCATAATTAATAGACTCCCTTGCCGCCTGAGTTAACGGTGTAACGGAGGTAAAAGCTCTCCGCAAATCCGTTTGACGCGCAAGACTTGCAATAATCGCCTCTCCGTCTCTCGTGCTGCTTCCTGTAAATGGAAAGAGCGAAAGGCTTTCCCTCTGTCTGCCGGAGGGTGAAGAACCGCAGCTAAACTGGCTCATTGCCAGTAATATAATCATGGTGGAAAAAATCAATGCAGAAATAAAGCGTTTCATGGAAAAATCTCCTTTAACGGCTGTTTAAGGTAATATATAGCTTTCTAATCGAAAAAACAAGACGTAAAATAGATTATTTCAATTTATTAAATAAAATATCACTTATTACTTTCATTCCACCCCTCCGCGCCGCGACAAACCAACAAGTTCGAGTAGTTCGCGCTGTCCGCGGCAAATAAGTTCGTGTGGTTCGTGGTTAAAAAAAATTCCGCAT
>WQRT01000068.1 GCA_009786625.1 Treponema sp. | reverse complement strand
TCAAGCACATCCTCGATTTCTTCCGCGGGCGCATAATGAGCAAGCTCAGAAAATGAAGTGGGAGAATCAATAATAATCTTGTTCTCAAGCGTTACAAGTTCATTGGGTCTAAAAACAGCCTTTGGCATACGCTACAACCTCTTTTTCTGAGTTTGGGATCGGGGACTAGGGTGTTAGGTACTGGGGATCGTTATCCACAACCATATCGTATAACTCACGAACAGTTTACAAACAACAACCCTAGTCCCTGATCCCTATCCCCTATATCCTATCCCCTAAATTATACTACAAGCTCGTCTTCGCCGGCACGGGCTACTACAATTTCGCCGGTGTCTTCAAGGTGCCTGATGATTGATACAATTTTCTGCTGCGCTTCTTCAACATCCTTCAAGCGTACCGGGCCCATGTATTCCATGTCTTCCTTAAGCATGCTCGCGGCGCGTTTAGACATATTCTTGAAGATCTTGTCCTGAACTTCCGAGTCAACGGACTTAAGCGCTTTTGCGAGTTCCTGCGAATCGACTTCGCGCATAACTTTCTGAATGGCGCGGTCGTCGAGCATAACAATGTCTTCGAATACGAACATTCTTTTTTTGATTTCTTCGGCAAGCTCCGGGTCTTCGTCTTCCAGAGCTTCGATGATCTGCTTCTCCGAAGCGCGGTCAACAAGGTTGAGAATTTCAACGATGCTTTCTACGCCGCCCGCCGCCGTGTAGTCTTCGCTTGACAGCGATGAGAGTTTCTTTTCAAGTACGCGTTCAACTTCGCGTAATACTTCCGGGCTTGTTCTGTCCATTGTCGCAATACGCCGCGCGACATCGCTCTGAACTTCCTGCGGAAGATTCTGCAATATCATAGAAGCCTTGTTTGGTTCAAGGTAAGCGAGGATAAGCGCGATTGTCTGCGGATGTTCCTGCTGGATAAAGTTTAAAAGGTGCGCGGGGTCTGTCCGCCTGATGAAGTCAAAGGGACGCACTTGAAGGCTCGATGTTAATCTGTTAATTATATCGATCGCCTTCTGGCTTCCCAATGATTTTTCCAGAAGTTCCCTTGCGTAATCAATACCGCCTGTGGAGATGAACTGGTTCGCCATCATCAGTTCTTGGAATTCCTGCAAGATGGCGTCCTTCTGTTCGGCGTCTATTGTTTCAAGACGCGCGATTTCAAATGTGAGAGTTTCAATTTCATCCTCACGCAGATATTTGAATATCTCTGCGGAGATTTCCGATCCTATTGTTACAAGAAAGATTGCGGCTTTCTGCCGTCCTGTATATTCTTTCGCGCCTTTCTTTTTGGAGGCTCCCGCGGGAGCGGCTGGTAAACCTGCTTTTGCCATGTTCTATTCCTCCAACAACCATGTTCTGATAAGCTGCGCGGCATCTTCCGGATGTTCCTTCGCCATGTTGACGGCGTTTTCCATAAGTTCCATCCTCGAGCGCTCTTCCAACGAAATTGATACTTCCGTTCCGTCTCCGCTTTCCGCTTCCGCCATAGCGCTTTCCCGCAGCATCTGCTCTCTTCTTGCCCGTTCTTCTTCGGCAAGCCTTCTGCGTCTCTCCATCTCGCGGGAGATCATCCTAAACAGCATAAATCCAAATAAAAGTAATGTCAAACCTGATATAAAAACAATTACTGTTAACTGTATTTGTTTCTGCCTGAAAAATGCCGCGTCTTCATCTTTGAACTGCTGAGTGCGATCGACCTGAATGTTATGCACTGTAACGGAGTCGCCTCTTGCCGAATTGTAACCGACAGCGTCGCGAATTAATCCTTCCACTCTGCGGATGTCGTCCGCGGGAATCGGTGTGTACTCTCTTTCTATTGATCCGTCTGGAAGAACGACAGGGTTTCCCTTAGCGTCAAATTTTAATTTCCACGTTCCGTCAATATTAACGGAAATTGTTACGCGATCTATTGAAGGGCTTCTCTCTTCTTCTATCTCGCGCTTGTTTATTTCGTGGTTTAAAATATTCATTGACTGATCGACTTCGCCCCAGAGGTTATTCATGTCCATGTACGCGGGCGGCGTGTTTCCTTCAAACCCCGGAGGACCTTCCGGAACAAAACCTGTTCCCCTGAATTTTGTTTCAGAAACAGTTTGCGACCTTAATATTGATTGAAGCAGAACTGAGTCGTCATATGGAAGACCCGGTGTCGCCGGTTTCATCGTTATCGGGAAATGCTCGGTTGTGCCGATAGTCATTTTTGACATATCCATATCAATTTTTATATTAAGATCCCTTACACGATCGCTTGAATAAATGCTCTGCAAAGATGCCAGTACAAGCTCGCGGTAATGCGATTCCTGCTTCCTTATTAGCTTACTTTCCTGCTCTATAAGCGCAAGCCTGTCGGAAGCGGCAAGCCCATCAAAATCGTTAAGTATATTGCCGTAATTATCCGTGATGACGATATTGCCAGGTAAAAGCCCCACAACAGCGAACTGGAGAAGTTTCTGAACACCTTCAATTTTTCTGCGGTTCTGCGGAGATGTTGTAATATCGCTTCCCGGACGCGGCGTTATGTGCACACTGACAGTAACGGGATGCTGCTCGGAGCGGAAGAGCCTGTCGGGAGGCCATCCTATCTGAAGCCTGACATCATCAATGTCGTCTATGGACTTTAAATGTTCAAGGATCATTCTCTCCTGCGCGCGCTGTTTATTTACATTGCGTTCAAAGTCCGTTATGCTCCATCTTTCCTTATCGAAGATCGCCCAAGGATCAATCCCTGAAGGAATTAGATCTTCACGGATGAGTATCGCTCTCATTCTCCGCGCGGTCACGGCATCGTCAACTTGCACTATTCCGTTTGCCGTTACGCTGACATTAATATCTTCCTGATTGAGACGCAGTACAATCCTGTCAAGAGCCGCTTCGTCCCTGATCGGCGCGTCGATGACGGAAACCATGACAGGTGTTGACGAAACCATAAAAAGCGCGGCAACGCCGCTGATTGCAAGAAGCACGGCAACACCGATAATGATCCGCTGCTGCAAACCCCAGCCTGCCCACAACGCCATTACTTTTGTAAATAATTTTTTGAAAAAATCCATTTATCCCCCCCATTCCTGTGATTATTTATCTTGTATTTATTAAATCTCTCCAACTTTGAACAAGTCTGCTTAAAATGTTGCGCGTAATGCCCAACGCCATACTTGCTTCCGCCTGCGCGATTGTTATATCATGAATATCAACTGAATCAGGATTTATTATCGCTTCTTTTTGCAAATTACTCGCGTTTATCTGCGATCCCGAAACCTTATCAAGCGCCTGCAGCATCGCGTCTTCGAATGTTCCCATTCTCATCGAGCTGTCCGCTCCGATTTTATCCCTTAATGCGAGAACATTGCTTCCGTTTCCCAGATACGGACTATCAGGCATTTTCATGTGATTAGGATGCGTACGGTTCATTACAGTCGCGTAATTTTTCGCGGCAGCCGTGCTTATATACGCTTCATTTCCGAAAATATTCATTTACCCCTCCCCTTTTAATTTTATCTGCTTCCGATATCCAGCGCCCGCTGGAACATCGCTTTTGATCCTTCTATTATCGCGGCGTTCGCTTCGTAAGAGCGTGACGCGCTAATCATGTCCACCATTTCCGACACTACATCGACATTCGGCATTTCTACATAGCCCTCGCGCGGACCAGAAATAATCGCGTCAGGATGCGTCGGATCATAAACAAACCTTGTCTCTGTTGTGCGATCTTTTTGTATCTCGACAACGCGCACTCCCTTTCCGATTCCGTTATCAAGTGAATCAGGAAGAAAAGGCGATCTCCAGTAAGGGCTGTCAACCATCGGACGCATGATAACGCGGCTTCTTCTGAACACGCCGCCTTCCGTTGTCCTCGTTGTGTTTACATTCGCCATGTTATCCGCTATAACATCAAGCTTTACCCTGTTGGCGCTCAATCCAGTAGCTGCAATATTTATAGAACTAAAAATCCCCATACAAACTCCTCAAAAAATTATCTATCCCCTAACCTCTAACCTCTAATCCCTATCCCCTAACCTAACCCCTCAATACCTGATTGACTTGGCTGAACTCAAACGCCGCCGCCTGCGCGTAAAGCGTGTACGCCATCTGGTTTTGAGTAGCGAGCATGAACTCCTGTTCCGGGTCTACATTGTTCCCGTTATTGTTGTACGTGCTTGCATAATCCAAAACCCGCCTTATTTCCACATCTCTGTAATCCCTCTCTTTGAAATTGGGAATATGATCGGGATGGGTCAGCGAAAGCTCCATTACAGGTCTTTGGCTTTCCGTGTTTAAAGCGCGTTTCAATTCGCTTTCAAAGTTTACGACCGATCTTTTAAAGTTGGGAACATTGGCATTTGCCAAATTGTTAGCAATAACCTGACGCCTTACCGTGCTTACATCAAGCGCCCTGTGGAGCATATCTAAATTACGCGCAAAAGTGTTCATAAAAAATTTCCCCCTACATCAAACATCGGCAAAAACAAACCTCTCCTAAAGCCGCTTATAACCTCTATCCCCTAAAGGATATATCTCCCCAAATCCTGATCCTTAACAATATCAGCCAGTTTCTGATTCACATAATCCACGGTTATATCAATGTTCGCAGGGGCTATGTCGGAAGCCTCAAACGATAACTCTTCTAAAAGAGCTTCCATTATCGTATGAAGCCTTCTTGCCCCGATATTTTCCAGTTTTGAGTTGACTTCCGCCGCCAGCGCCGCCAAATGCTCGACAGCTTCGGGCGCGAAATTGAGTTTAACGTTTTCCGTTGCCAGAAGCTCCGTGTACTGCTTGATAAGCGCGTTCTTCGGCTCGGTGAGAATCCGCAGAAAATCATCCTTTCCAAGCGAATCAAGTTCCACTCTGAGCGGAAAACGTCCCTGTAATTCAGGAATCAAGTCGGACGGTTTACTTACATTGAAAGCGCCCGCGGCGATAAATAGGATGTGATCGGTGTTCACCGGCCCCCATTTAGTGTTTACGGTCGCGCCCTCGACAATCGGCAGAATGTCGCGCTGGACGCCTTCGCGGCTTACATCGGGACCCCCGCCGCGATCTCCCTTTACGGCGATCTTATCGATCTCGTCTATAAAAATGATGCCTGTCTGTTCCACGCGGCTGCGGGCTTCATCGCTTACCTTGTCGCGGTCAACAAGTTTTTCCGCTTCCTCGGCTAAAAGAATTTCTTTTGCCCGCGTGACAGATACAACCTTTCTTTTTTTGTTGCCGCCCAAAAGACCGGCGAATCCCGAAAGAGTTGATTCCAAATCTTCCATGCTGCCGCCCATCATCTCGATTGACGGAAACTGCGGATTCTGATTCAACACAAGCTCGACAGTTTTGTCATCGAGTTTTCCCTCGCGAAGCATTACGCGCAATTTTTCTCTTGTTTTATTTGTCTTCTCGTCGTTCTCGGGTTTTTCTTCCTGATGAAACGCGGTGTCGTTTACATTTTCAAATTGCGGCGCGGCGTTTTCTTCGCTTACGGTCTCCTCGCCGTCTTTCTTTTTAACGATGGGAAAACCAAGCTGAAGTGTTGTCGCAATAATGCCGCCGTTTGAGTTATCGGGATTTATTGTAAAAGTACCCATCGGTTTTATGACGGGAGAAGGCGTTTTCTCCTTCGGCTTTTTCGTGTTTGTCGGCAGTAAAAGATCAAGAAGCGCTTCCTCCGCGCGTTTCTCGGCTTCCTGCGTAACTGATTCCTGCATCTCCTGTTTTACCATCTGAAAACCAGCCGCCATCAGATCGCGCACCATGGATTCGACATCGCGGCCGACATAACCCACTTCCGTGTATTTTGTAGCTTCAACTTTTATAAACGGCGAACCTGCGAGTTTCGCGAGCCGACGCGCTATTTCGGTTTTTCCCACGCCCGTAGGCCCTATCATTAAAATATTCTTAGGCGCGATATCTTCGCGTAACTCCGGGTCGAGTTTTAATCTTCTTATTCTGTTGCGAAGCGCGACAGCGACAGCTCTTTTTGCCTTCTTCTGCCCGACGATGTATTTATCCAGTTCCGCTACAATTTCTCTCGGAGTATACTCGTTTTTTTTCTCGTTAATCTGTTTTTTATCGTCCATTTGTCAACCTCTTGCCGCGCGTTATAATTATGAATGAAAATAACTTCATCCCAATACCTCAAGCGTTATCTGCATATTTGTGTAAATGCAGATGTTACCCGCAATTTGCAGGCTTTTTTCGGCGATTTGCGCCGCGTTAAAATCGCTGCCTTCAAGAAACGCAAGCGCCGCGGCATACGCGTAATTGCCTCCGGAGCCTATNGCGAGCGCGTTCTCAGCGGGTTCTATTACATCTCCCGTACCTGATATTAAAAGCGTTTTGGANGAATCCGCGACAAGTAAAAGTGCTTCAAGCCGTCTTAAAGTGCGATCCATCCGCCAGTCTTTGGCAAGTTCTACCGCGGCTCTTAATAAATCTCCTGAGTATTCCTTTAGCTTTGCTTCAAAACGATCGAAGAGCGTAAACGCGTCCGCGGTAGCTCCGGCAAAACCGCAGAGTACCTTCCCGTCCATTAACCGGCGCACCTTGCGGGCGTTATTTTTCATGACGGTATTCCCCATTGTAACCTGCCCGTCACCCGCCATTGCTACCTTCCCATCCTTCCTGACCGCAATCACAGTAGTAGAATGTATCTCAATTTTATCACTCACAAATATTCCTCCAATTCATAATTACCTCTATCCTCTATCCCCTAACTACCTAACTACTTTCCATGCGGATGACTTTGCGCGTAAACATTTTTCAGGTTATCAATATTTATATGCATATAACGCTGAGTTGTCGAAAGACTTGAGTGCCCCAGCATCTCCTGAACCACGCGCACATCGCAGCCTGAGTTTACAAGATGCGTCGCGAAACTGTGGCGCAATGCGTGGGGATGAATATTTTTCCCCGCTCCTGAGTATTGACTTCCGGCAATTTTCGCGTAACGGGAGATAATCCAGCGCACTCCCGGTATGGATATTGAATGTCCTTTCCTGCTGACAAAAAGCGCGTATTTTTTTCCGTCGATGCCTGCCGACTTAAGAAGCGGCGCTCTCTGCGGAAGATAATCAACAATTGCATCTTTTGCTTCCTGTGAAAAAAAGACATAACGCTGTTTGCCGCCCTTTCCCGTGATTTTCGCTTCATCGAGAGAAGGCTTNATGTTTGACATCGTAAGGGAAACTATTTCCGAGATGCGTAATCCNGCNGAATACATCGTTAAAATAAGAGCTTTGTCTCTTTCCGGCCAGAGAATCCCGGAAGTTTCGGGAAGTGAAGCGAANTCCGCCATCTCATCTTCCCATAACACGGACGGAAGCCTTACAGGNGTTTTTACATTACGAAGAGAGGAACAAGGGTTGTCNTTACGTTTANTGAATCTTGTCATCCAGCGGTAAAATCCCCTAATCGAAGAGAGATACCTGTTAACGCTTGTCGATGCCATGCTCTCCGCGCTTAAGTCTGCGATAAAATTCTGCACTTCATGCGCCGATGCGCCGCTTAGTTCTATCCCGTGATTGCGGCAGTAGTTCGCGTATTGCGACAGATCATTACCGTAAGCCTCAAGCGTTCTGTCCGAACAACCCTTCACAGCTCCGAGATAATCCAAGTATTCGTTCAATATATTATTCATTCGTTACTCCACATTCGTTACTCGTCATTATCAACAGAGTGCAGATAATCGCAGTCCGGATTTATGCAGACTTTGTGAGCGCCGTTTTTCTTGTCATATTTTTCAACAAGAAAAAATCCGCATTTCGGGCAGTCCTGTTTGATAGGTTTAAAGTGACTGATAAAATCACATTCAGGATAATTTGTACAGCCGTAAAATTCTTTGCCCCTTCCTTTTGTTTTACGCGCGACAATATCACCTTTGCATTTCGGACACTTGGCAAGCGGGATTGATTTTGTATTGCGGCATTCAGGGAAGCCCGAACACGCAAGAAAGAACCCGAAACGGCCTAGTTTTTTAAGAAGCGGTTTCCCGCACTTTTCGCATAACAGGTCTGTCATCTCGTCAAGGGTTCCCTTATACGACTCAATTGTCTTTGTTACTTCATCGACTGTATATTTAAATGGATCCCAAAACTCTCTTATCATTTCGGGCCATTTGATTCTGTTTTCTTCAACCTCATCAAGTTTTGTTTCCATGGAGGCGGTAAAATCAGCGTCTACATACAACTCAAAATGCTCCACAAGAACATCGTTAATCAATTTACCCAGAATCGTCGGTACAAGCTGTTTATTTGATCGCGTAACGTAATAACGATCAAGAAGAACTGATATTATTGAAGCGTATGTTGACGGGCGTCCGATTCCTTTTTCTTCCAGAGTGCGCACTATTGAAGCGTCGGAAAAACGCGCCGGCCCCTGTGTGAAATGCTGCTCGCTCCTGAATTTCTCTACCTTTACTTTGTCTCCGGTTTTCAACGACGGACAGCCGCCACCGCTTTCTTCTTTGGACGCGAGAAGTTTTAACGCTTTGTAAAAACCTTTTTCCATTAGCTTTGTCCCGCTGATACGGAAAATACCTTCGTCATTACCAACGGTTACTTTTATCTCAATGCTTACTGTCCTGCTTTTCGCGTTATTCATCTGGCTTGACACAAATCTTTCCCATATTATTGTATAAAGCCTGAGCTGATCTTTTGTAAGATTTTCTTTAATAGAATCGGGAGTATATGCCGTGTATGTCGGTCTTATCGCTTCATGCGCATCCTGTGCGTTTTTACCGACTGTATATTCAACAGGTTTCTCAGGAAGTTCATTCGGATAATTTTTACCAAGCCATCCGCGCACATCTTCAAGCGCGGTATTCGAAATGCGGACACTGTCTGTGCGCATATATGTGATTAAACCGACCCTTGAAGAGCCGATGCTGACTCCTTCATAAAGCTGCTGCGCAACCTGCATTGTTTTGCGTGAGGTGAAACCGAGCCTGTTCGCGGCTGTCTGCTGAAGCTGCGATGTAGTAAAAGGAGCTTTAGGCCGGATCGTTTTATCTGTTTCGCGCACATCGCAGACTGAAAATTCCTTGTCCTGTATTTTCGCGATAATCGCCTTTACTTCCGCCTCGTTCTTAAGCTCCGGCTTGTTGTTATTCCATAAAACAAGAGCCGCGGCGTAAAGAGTTTTACCTGANTTTATATCNGCTTCCAGTGTCCAGTATTCGTCCGGAATAAAGCTGTCAACTTCTTTTTCTCTTTCGCAGATGAGCCGCAGCGCCACAGACTGAACACGTCCTGCGGAAAGGCCGTTTTTTACTTTTTTCCACAATAAAGGAGACAGGTGATAACCGACAAGCCTGTCAAGCACGCGGCGCGCTTTCTGCGCCGCTACTTTCGCTTCATCAATATTTCTCGGGTTTAATACCGCGTCATTCACCGCGTTAGGTGTAATTTCGTTAAAACTGATGCGTTCTATCGGGACTTCGCTTGTTTTCGCGTTGATTGCATTGCGCAGATGCCACGCTATCGCTTCTCCTTCGCGGTCATTATCACAAGCGAGCAGCACCTTACCGGCTTTTTTCGCGTCGCTTTGCAATTCTTTAAGAATCTTCGCGCGGCCNCGCACAGTTATNTATTCAGGTTCAAAATCATGATCAACATCNATGGCGGTTCTTGATTTTGGAAGATCAATCAAATGCCCCATTGACGCTTTGACATTATATAAAGGTCCCAGNTATTTTTCGATTGTCTTTACTTTTCCGGGAGATTCAACAATAACAAGAATTTGTTTTGTCTGCTTTGATATTTTCTTTTTTGCCGGGCTTTCTTTTGCCTTTTTTTCTTTTGTCATGCAATGTCCTTAAATTTTAATATTTAGAAAATCCGCCATACCGGACACAAGTTTTTCCCGTCCCGAAATACCTTCAATGCTTTCACCTAACGCGGCGTAATCATTCCGTAAATTCCATTTATTCAATACATCGGACGCCGAATAAATAATTTCGGCTCCGTCATTAACAAGTTTTATGGTGCCTCTTCTGTCAAACGCTCCCTGCAAAACTCCCGATGAAGCTACCCAAAGATCCTTTCCCTGATCAAGAGCAAATCCGGCTGTTATTAAAGCTCCCGATTTTAAAGGCGCTTCTACAATAATAACGCTTCGTGATAAAGCGGCTATTATTCTGTTCCTTGCAGGAAAACTCCATTTACTCGGCGCTGTTCCCGGAGGATACTCGGAAATTAAAGCTCCGCCTGAATCAAGAATTCTTTTTGCAAGCGGCCTGTTTGATGAAGGGTAAATTTCATCTAACCCGGATCCTAGAACCGCGTACCCGGGAACGCCGCTTATCAAATTTCCTCGGTGCGACATTGCGTCGATTCCAAGCGCAAGCCCCGATACAATTGAAAAACCAGCGCATCCCATATTACCGGCGATTTTATATGCCTGCTCCTGAGCCTGCGGGCTTGGTTTTCTTGTTCCGACCATACCCAAAAGGGATTTTTCCGGATTTGGAAGATTCCCTTTAAAATAAATTACAGAAGGCGGATCATAAGTCTCCCTTAAAAGCGGAGGGTANCTTTCATTTTTCCANGATACCCATTTAATTGAACGCATTCTGCAAATTGTGTCAATACGCCCGGCTTTATCCTGAACATCGCTNATATCCCANAAAGTTTTTAATCCGCGGCTAATAATATNTTCTATATCTCTTTTTGACTGCACAAACAGCTCATCCTCGCTGTTAAACGCGTCAAGAAGCATGATCTTTTCCCTGATCCTTAAGCCGGGTAAAAGCGAAACGATTAGTTCCATAAGTCCCGGGGTTTGATTATTCATATAACATCCCCTGAATAATATCTCTNTTATTAAGCGCTTCCTGTTTAATATTNTGATCCCGTGTACGCGCGGCGATTCTTTCATACATNTGCGACGCGTCAGAAAATCTTTCCATCATATAATAAGCGCTCGCAAGAACAAACATCGCGGAGGTATCNGATGTATTGATCTGTAAAAGACGCTCAAGATGAACAGCTCCGTCCTGCGGCCTNTGAAGTTCATAGACATACAAAACGCCGATNCCGTACATCGCCCTTGCGTATGTCACATCAAGCTGCAGCGCGCGCAAATACGCGTTTTCTGAAAGATGAAAATATTGATCCTTTTCAAACTGCGCGTTAGCTGAAAATCCTACCTTTGATTTAGCGACCATCGCGGCGGAAACGCCTGTAAGATAGTACAGGATAGGATCCTCTGAATTAAAATATACCGCTCTTTCAAGCGCTTCAAGAGCTTCGTTATGCAATGCCCTGTCGGCGAGTCTTGTCGCGAGTATCTTCCAGTAAACCCCGGTCTGCGCGCTCTCTCTGACATTGCGCTCAATTTGATCCTGATATATCGCGATTGCCTGCCTTAATCCGTCAAGGGTTTCAGGCGGGCCGCCGTGGGGGCTTAATTCGGAAATGCGTTTTGAAAGTTCTCTGTTGTTTCTTCTGCTCTCCTGACTGTAAATAAATGTTACAAGCCATACGACAAACGCGAGAAACAAAATGCCTAAAACCATTTCCTTTAATTGTTTCATGTCAGCTCCCGCCCGTTTTTATTGTATTAAGACGCGGCAGAAAACGGCGGTGATTCTCGCGCAGGAGCGCGGTATTTACATGAGTATAAATCTGCGTTGTTGAAAGATTAGCGTGCCCTAATAATTCCTGAACAGTTCTTAAATCGGCTCCTCCTTCAAGNAGAGAAGTCGCGAAACTGTGCCGTAATGTGTGAACGTGCGATGAAACTCCCGCGAGNCTTGAGTATTTCGCGTAATTTTTCCANATTCCNTTTCTTGAAAGACGTTTTCCGTTCCTGTTGATAAAAAGCGCCTGACTCTTGACGATTTTTCCCGCAAGAATTGGACGCGCTTCTTTCAAATATTTTTGCAGCCAGGAAGCCGCTTCCTTTCCAAAGAGCGCAAGACGTTCCTTATCGCCTTTCCCTTTTACTTTCGCGAAACCACTTTCTATATCAATGTCTTTAAGATTCATTCCGGACGCTTCGCTTATCCTTAAACCCGCGGAATAAAAAAGTTCAAACAGGCATCTGTCACGGCAGCCGTGCGGTTTTGATATATCAATAGTTTCGAGTAACGCTTCGACAGTTTCCTTGTTTAAGACTTCGGGGAGGCCTGCTCTGCGTTTGGGGCTTTCAAGAAGATCTGCCGGATTTTCACTGACAAGGCCTTCATCGAGCGCAAATCTGAAAAATGATCTNANCGCTGAAATCGCCTTGGCTACAGAACGTGAATCGATTTTATCCTCTTTAGATCGCATAACAAGATACGACTGCAGAAAAGCGGAATCGGCATCGNAAAGAGACGTGNTGTTTCTTTCAAGATAATCAAGAAAACGCTTGATCTCCAGACGGTAACACTCCTTTGTCAGNACAGATCTCCTTTCCATCGCNAAAAGCCGGGAACAAAATCGTTTTAACAGTTCCTCATTACCCAATTAAATTTTCTCCCTGGCAAGTTTTTCTTCGTTGTGATAATTGTAATTTCTGATCAA
>WQRT01000067.1 GCA_009786625.1 Treponema sp. | reverse complement strand
TTGTAATTAATCGCGTTAAGCTCGCGGATGATATTTTCAAAATCGACATCGCCGTGTCCGAGCGAGCGGAAGTTCCAGCCGCGCCTGACATCGCCGAATGTAAGAAAGGAACCGAGGATTCCGGCCTTGCCGTCCAGCGTCACAGCGGTGTCCTTCATGTGGACATGCAGAATCTTCGGCGCGAAGTCACGGATAAAAATATTCGGGTTAACACCCTGCCAGATTAAATGCGAGGGATCAAAATTAAAGCCGAGAGTTTTACGGTTTTTGAATTCCTTTAAAAGCCGCTCGGCGGTGTAGTAGTCAAACGCGATTTCTGTCGGATGGACTTCCAGAGCGAACTTTACCTGACATTTATCAAACTCGTCAAAAATGGGAGACCAGAGTTTGATAATCTGCGCGTAAGCGTCGTTTATCATTTCGTCCGTTGTCTGGGGGAAGGAGTACCAGTACGCCCAGATGGGGCTTCCCATGAATCCTGTTACGATTTTTACGCCCATGTTCTTCGCGGCAAGCGCGGCGTATTTCATTTCCTGAACCGCCCACTTGCGGATCTCTTCGGGTTTTCCGGCGAGAGCGGACGGGGCAAAACCGTTAAGGCGCGGGTCCCAGTTATCGCCGACGCACTGGCCGATCAAATGAGTTCCTATTGCCCACGCTTTAAGCCCGTAATTTTTTAAAATATTCTTACGCTCTTCCACATACTTAGGGTCGGTTGCCGCTTTTTTCAAGTCGAGGTGATCGCCCCAGCAGGCAATCTCAATCCCCTCATAACCAAAGGATTTGACTTTTTCGCAAAATTTCTCAAAGGGCATATCCGCCCACTGTCCGGAAAACAACGTCACAGGTCTTGTCATAAATTCCTCCTAATGATCCACATAAAACCGCCCGGAAAAGGGCTATATAAAACAATTTTGAAATTAATTTGTTGTTTGCATATAATATAGAATAATGATGATTTAATATCAAGAAGAGAACGATAAAAATGAGTATAAATAACCAATGGAGCTTATTATCTGCCAGCCCGGTAATCCTTGCCGCGGCGCTGTGTTTTCTGCTTTCCGGCTGCTACACGGTAACTCAGGGTGTAACCATGCTCGGCTACCTGAACAGGGCTGTCCCTCTGGAACAGANTGATGATGAGGATTTTATCCGCCTTGTAACGGATATCCGNGCTTTCGCGATGGATGAGCTTGGGCTTGCGCAAAGCCGNAATTACACCAAATATGTCGAGATTGACCGTAATTATCTGGCGGCNGTTGTTTCCGCGTCAAACAGGGACTCGTTCCGCCGTTACGAGTGGAATTACCCCATTGTCGGCAGAATGCCCTATAAAGGATTTTTTAATGTTGACGGCGCGCGCCGGGAGCGGGCAAGGCTTGAGAACATGGACCTTGATGTCTGGGTACGCGCTGTGGACGCATTCAGTACGCTCGGCTGGTTCAGGGATCCGCTTTATTCCTATATGAAAAACTATTCCCCGTACAGGCTTGCCGAGCTAATCATCCACGAGCTTGTTCACGCGACTGTTTTTATCAAGGGGCAGGTTCAGTTTAACGAAGAGCTGGCGGAGTTCATCGGCACAGAAGGAGCGAAATATTACCTGCGCAGCCGTTACGGCGTTGACTCCGATGAATACGCGCAGATGCTCGCTTCCGGCGAAGACAGCCGGATTTTTATCGGTTTTATTCAGGAGTTGATAGCGGAACTGGAAACTCTTTATTCAAGTGAAGCTGACAGGGAAGAAAAGCTCGCCGAGAAAGAACGTATAATAAATGCCGCCAAAGAAAGGTTTGATAATGAATACGAGAGCCGTTTTACCTCGGATAATTACAGGGGTTTTTCTGAAATACCTGTGAATAACGCCTACCTTGAATTATACCGTTTATATCATGCTGATGATAATTTCCACGAAGAACTGTACGAACGCTCAGGGCGTAATTTGATTTCTTACATTGCCGCCGCTAAAACAATAACCGCAAGAGGCGGCAATCCAAGAACTCAACTGGAAAACGCGTTACTGCGGTAATTGGCCTTTTTAAACTTATCAGGAAAACTGTTAACCAGCGGTTACTCTTCACCTTCGGCAAGCGTTACAATCGCCTGCGCCCGCGCCGCGTATTTGGATAACTCTTTTCTTCTAAATGCTTCTCTCATCAGCTTTGCGTCATTCCCGCTGACTCCCGCAAGCGCGTCAAATGGAGCGAATTTGAGTTCGTTAAAAGACATTTCTTCATATTTTTTATCCAGGAATTTATTTATATTCATATACGACCCGGGTTTGGAATCTTCTCCGTCGGCGAGCAGGCAAATCGCGTGAGCCCATTTCATATATTTCAGTTTCGCGAGATCGGAAATTGTTTTTACGTTAAACGCTTCTTTAAGCAGTTTGGCGTCTCCTTCGCTGATACCCTGAATCGCGTCAACGGGCGCTTTTATAAGTTCTTTAAGTGACAACTTTTCGTATTTCTTATCTATGTACTTGTTGATATTCATTTTTCTTCCTCCTGATTANATAATAATATATTTTTCTTAATAATATAACTCTCTNTAAACCGCCGCCGCGCCTATAACACGTTTCCCGTAATCCCTTGTCTCATTTATCGTAACAGTTTCGGCAAGCAAATCCGAAGGCAGGGAACTGGCGGCTGTCCAGCGGCGCACACGCCCCATACCGCCGTTGTAAGCCATAAGCGCGAGAAGATTATCGTTGAAAAGCCCCATAAGATAACTGTAATAATGCGAACCGATGTAAACATTGATTTCAGGATCGGCGGTATTAATGCTGTCGTTGCGGCCGAAAAAATCAGGGCCACCCCTGCGCCTGATATTCGCCGCCTGTTCCCGCGCGGTATCGGGCATAAGCTGAGTAAGGCCGACCGCTCCGGCGCGGGAAACCACTGCGCTTTGAAATGAACTCTCTGTGCGGATAAGGCCGAATAGAAGCGGCGGATCGATGCCGAATTGATCCGCGGTTGTATCAATCAAATCAGGGAAAAGGAGCGGATACATCATTTCAAAATCGATCCTTTCCCTTGTATAACCTTCTCTGTTAATGTAAAGAGATACGAGTCGCATCGACTGGGGGTACATTTCAATATGATAAAGCGCCTGAGCCGCGGCGCGTAATTCGGCGGCGGACATTTCTCCGTCTATCAGCCTGATAAAATGGACGGCGTGATTCAACGCGTTGTTGCTAAAAAACCCGAGAATAAATTTTAACGCCGAAGAAGACAGCTCCGTATTGATTACAGTTTCACGGTAATTAAGGAACGGAAGATCGAGAGCCGCGGCGCTTAACGAACGGTAATAGAGGAACGGCGTGTTTATAATGTCAGAGTGATCGTATACAATCCGCATAAAAGCGGCGCTGTCAGCGGTATCAGCGCCAAGCACGTTAGACGCAAGACGCGTATCAAGCGCGTAGCCTTCTTCGATCGCCCGTGCGATTGTCCATGCGTAGGAAACAATCGTAACAGGAGCGCCGTTGTTTTTTATCAATGTAAAAACCTTAACGATGTTATCCCATTCATGGTTTACAACGAAAGAACGCAGCGCCCTGTCCAAAATATCGTTTAAATTTTCGCTTGAATACCAATACGGCAGACACTCATCAAGCTGTTTTAGAAATTCATCCGTTGAAACAGCGAGCGATAAATCCAGAATATACCAAATACAAGCGTTCGATTGCTCCATGTCGGGCGCAAGCCGGAGCGCCTGTTGAAAAAGCTGAACCGCGGTTTCTCCCTGTCCTCTGCCGCGCGCTATTCTTGCGGCATAGAATATCAATCTGAAACGCAAATCATCCGAATCATCTGTCAGGTTATTCTCCCACAGTAAAAAAAGATCGCTTCCTTCATTGCCGGATTGGGTGTACTGGAAAGCTCTGCCAAGATCGTTTATAAGGTTGGGGTATTCAATTAAAAACCGAGGTATCAGTAAAGGCCATTCTCCGTTATTCATAAAAGTTCTAAAAAAATTCAATGCTTCATTGTATCTTAAGCGATGGACGGAATGCCGCCCGTCGATGGCGGCTCTTTCGTTTTCGTCAAAGTCAATCTGCCTGTTTTCACATTCATCAAGAATATACCGCCGCGCGTCGTTGAACGAGTGAATCTCCTGCTCAAACTCAAGCAGAAATGAAAGCGATCGTTGTTTGCTTCCGGCGGAATCAAAAGCCGCCGACCACATCGGACTGTGCCTGATATGCGGTTTTGCGGAATGAGAAATCTCATGTCCGTTTGACATTAAAAGGGTAAGTTCATTGGACGCGAAACGAACGATATACTCATTCGAGCTATGCAAAGCTCTTTCAAATAACCTGATTTTTTCCTCGATGTTTTCGGGGCTGGAATCAAGAAGCAGCGCCTGATAGAAATATATATGACTTTGATCATGGCTTTGCACTTGCGGCGATGTACACGAGATAACAGAAATTAAAAATATCAGTAATAAAACAGCGGGAACCTGATAACCCCGCGCAGCCGGCAGGGTTATGGTCACAATCGTTCTCGCTTGCATCAGGTGCGCGTTAGTTCCGCGGCGGTATGCGAATTACTCTGCCGGAAATTATCAGGTTTGGATTCCTGATATTATTATGCCGCGCGATTCTTGGATATTGCCACGGATCGCGGTAGAATGCCTCGGCTATATCCCACAAAGTGTCTCCCCATCTGATGCGGTAATTTACGCCTTCTCTTGGTATATTCGCGGGGACATTGTAAGAAGCAACAGGCGGATTCCGCGTTCTTCTGACCTGCGGTCTTTGAGGCGCGGGAGCTACGGGCGCTTGAATCACCGGAGGCGGAGCAATTACCTGTTGAACAGGCGCAGGTTCGGGCGCTCTTGCCGGTTCAGGTTCTCTTACCGGTTCAGGTATGCGGATAGGCTCCGGCTCCCTTACAGGTTCCGGCACCCAAACAGGTTCAGGTTCCCTTGCGGGTTCAGGCGGCTGATACTGCACGCTCTGCACATCGGTTTTAGACCCGCTCCATCCGCCTAGCACGAATTTCCAGACGGCCAAAAGCCCGAGGATGAGCAGCAGTCCAATCAATATAAATACCCAAACCGGCACGGAACGCTTTTTCTCTTCCCGGAGCTTCTGCGCGTGGTGGTAAAGGCCGGAAGGAGGCTCTTCGTTGGATTCAAGCTCAAAATCCGGTATTTCCATGTCACGCGTGTTTACATCAAGCGATTTAAGGGAGACGGTCAGCGTATAATGTTCGCCGCCTGCGCCGGTATCAAGATCGATCGCGTCAGCCACTATCTCGCCGTTCGTATCGGAGGAAATTACCATTTCGATGGAAGGTTCGCCTCTCGGNTTGGACTTGATATTTTCCACNACTACGCTGCCTATGTACTGGGCNTCTGTCATGGTGTTTTCCGCGCTTCTATATAAATCTATTTGAACACTGGGCTGATTATCATGGACTGTAGTAAGAATCAATCTTTTTCGGATTAATGAATTTTCCTCCATTATAGGGTAAAACTCACCGTTGGCAATTTTAATGCCGATACTTGACGCCATTGAACAGCTCCTTCTTCAAGACCGTTACAAAAAACAGCCTGTATTAAATTTAGGCATGGAATTTGCCTTTGTCAAGGGCAGAACCCGCCGATTTTGTTATAATTATCGGCTAAACCAGTATTAAAAAATACAAAAATATCCGATAATAAGGATTATGATTGCTATTTTAATTGGTGTAGTCGCTCTTGTTCTTGTTGTCAGTATTTTTTTAATGTTCATGGGGAAAACCGGCGGAATGTCAGCCGGCGGAAAGATTAAAGACAAAGAAGCGGCGATCAAAGAAGCAAATAAACGATTGGCTCAGAATCCGAATGACGTGCAGGCACTTTATACTTTGGCAACCGCATATTTTGAAGAGCAGAACTGGGACAAGGCAATGAAGACTTACGAAACCCTCGCTGATCAGATAACGATAAGCCATGTGCAGGGTATTGATAATTTCGAGGTTTTTTTACGCTACGGTATTTCCGCCCGCAAACTCAACTTGCTGGATCAGGCGCATAAGGCGTTTACAACCGCGAGAAGCAACAGAGCGGACAACTTTGAGGTTAACTTTGAGTTGGGCGCTTTGGAGTTTGACAGAAAAAATTATGAGAAAGCGGTTCAACTTTTACAGTCGGCGCGGACGCAGGATCCGGACAACCCCGCGGTTCTTCGTTACTTGGGTCACTCTCTTTTCAGACTGAAAAAACCGAAGGAAGCAAAGGCGTTCATCCAAAAAGCGATAGACCTTGCCCCGGAAGATAAGGAATCCCTTTACACGCTTGCCGAGTGTTACCATGAGGCAAACCAGATTGAACAAGCTTTGCGTATCTTTAATCATTTACGCGCGGATCCTGTAATGGGTCCGAACTCCTGTCTTATCGCCGGAACGATCCACCTTGACACAAGGCAGCTTGAAGCCGCTGTGCAGGATTTTGAGATAGGATTGCGCCACCAGAATATTAAAGCCGATATCCTTGTTGAGCTTCGTTATAAACTTGCCACGACGCTGATCAAAATGAACGAAATCGGAAAAGCAATTCCCTATTTGAAACAGATACAGGCTGAAAATCCTTCATACAAAGATGTGCAGGTACTGCTGGGTAAATATATTGAGTTAAACGCAAACCGTAACCTGCAAGTTTTCCTGATGGCTCCATCCGCGGACTTTGTCGCCCTGTGCCGAAAAATTGTAATGACATTTTACCAAAAAGCAAAAGTAAAAATTACAAATATATCTGTTAATAAAAACGAATGGGCGGACATCCTCGCGGAAGTTGACACGCCTAAGTGGTCGGATTTGATCATGTTCCGTTTTATCAGGACTCAAGGATCGATCGGAGAATTGATTGTCAGGGATTTCCACTCGCATCTTAANGANGTNAAAGCGGGAAAAGGCGTTTGCATCACGGTCGGCGCTTTTACCGAAGAAGCGAAAAGATACACCGAAGCCCGTCTTATCGATCTGATCGAAAAAGACAGGCTTCAGGCGATATTGAATTCTGTAGATACAAAAGCAACGGCTCACCACAAGAAGTGACGAATGTCAGGCGGTTAATCGCTTGTCATTTTTAATGTCATCATCAGCGGAAAATGATCGCTTAGTCCCAATCCGGTACGCGCGTTATACGAAAACGGAACGCCGTTCGCGTTTGCGAAAGGCGGAAAATTGATAACCGCCGTTTTTTCATATTCCCAGCCTTTGTTGTCAAAGAACTGCGCCGAGATTAAAAAATGATCGATTGTTTCCCAATCATTTCTGTAATAGTACGAACCGTTTTCCAATTCATCCTGCCAGGGCGAAAAAAGCACGACAGACTCCTGCGGAAAATGTAAAGGTTCAGGCGGTTTATTTCCGCCGAGAATTATAAAATCTTTTTGCATAAAAGGAAATTCGCCGTCATTTGTGATGCACCCTGTCAACTGAGCGCAGTATGGATCATCGGGAAGCAGCGCACAGATTATTGTTCCGCTGCGCCTATAAAACTCATCATGATTTTCGTTTAAATCGCCTGCGGTAATTACGCCGGTATTAGGTTCAGTCTCTCGCAGTTCGCGGATACGGCGCATAATTACTCTGGCGCTTGCTCTCCGCGTTCTTTCCGTAACATCATCGCCGCCCAGCTTGGATTTCCAGTGGCAGACAAAAACGATGATATCCTCTCCATCGAGCCGCAATCTTACTTCAAGCACAGGCCGCGGAGCTGTGTCGGCGTCAACCGTGACAGAATGAGCTCTTGCCTCAAGCGGGAAACGGCTTAAAATCCCAACCCCGAGCGCCGCGCCTGGATTAATGGCAAAATGGCTCCATTCATGGCCTTTGTTTAAGGAAAGAGCGATATCTTGAAATATCATGATTGATTCAATTTCCTCAAGCATGATGATATCAGGCATTACGCCGATGCTTCCAACCGCGGCGCAAAACGCGTTCACCCTGCCGCGGTATTTTTCTGTTGACCAGCCTGCGGACTCGAGGAACTCATCATACTCAAAACCATTATCCTCTCCATCAAACAGGTTGTGAATATTCCATGTCATCAAGTTAATAAACCTGTCTTTTGAGTTTGACCCGTTCTCCGGCACAGCCGCGGCGCAGCCTGTTATACAAGCCGATACCATGAAAAGCAAGCCGTAAAGAAAAACTCCCGCCGCGCACAGGAATAAACATAATTTGTGTTTTTTCATAACACCCTCCAAAAAAAATAGATTTACTATTAATGGCGCGGGGATGCTGTCCTGCTTGCGATGAAGGGGAAAATTTTAAAAAATATTCATACTGCCTGTTATAATATTGAGTTTTATTTACTATTTTCTATTCAAAAACAGAAAATGTTTTTTACCATCCCCTCGGGATAAAACCATCGGGAACATCGATCTTCATTGTATCGCCGGATTGCTCAATTACAAAGAGACCGGCATCCGCCACCGCCTTTTTTTCGGCAGGACCGAAAATGGCTCCGGCAATCGCTCCGTGTATTTTACGGTTGTCGTTCTTATTACGGCGGCACTCGCACAAGATTTCCAAACGTTTGATATGATGCTCAATATGATTAAACGCGGGTTTTACTTTTACTTCAACAGCCATGATGGTATCTGTATTTTCAAAAAGTAAATCGATTTCCGTTTTTATTTTTCCGTTACTTTCATCAAAAATTCTGGTTCCGCCGGGCATAACTTCCTGAAAATGATAACCCATTTCATTAAACCGCCTGCGAATTCCGGGAGCCACAAGATGCTCGGCGATTTCGCCGAAACGGTTGCTTAAATACCCCATGCGTTTATCAAGTATCTTTAACCGTTTATCACTTTCTTTTACTTTTTCATCCATTTCTTTACGAAATTTTTCATCTCGTTCACGCATTTCTTTTCGAAATTTCTTATCTCTTTCACTCATTTCTTTTTCAAACTCTTCCCTGCGCGCTTTAATGTCCGCCTGAGACTCTTCTCTGTGCGCTTTAATGTCTGCCTGTGACTCTTCTCTGTGCGCCTTTATGCTCGCCATGAACTGCTCGAATGTTTCTGTCTGCCTGTAATTTTGATCCATTGTTGTTTCCATATCAAACTCCCATTAAAAANTATAACCTATGTAATAAGGTTATGAAACTATATAAATAGTTCTATATATTAATGGCGCGGAGATGCTGTCCTGCTTGCGATGTAATGAGGGAATTTTGAACTTTTTAATTTCACACGGAGACACAGTGTTCACAGAGTTCACGGTTTTTCTTACCATACGCCGCTCGAACTCGTACCTGCGGTACATGCACGAATAGATGAATGATAAAAAAATTTGGTAGCTGCTACCTTTTTTTCCCAAACTAGGGGCGGACGACGCGGAAGCCGTAGTAGCTGTACCGGTTAGTTGGAGTGCCGTAGCCCCGGCCCGCGGAACGGACTTCAACGACTAAAGCGTTCCAGCCGCCGCCGCGTAACACGCGGTAAGACCCCGAGGACGCGCCTGTTGGATCGCTCTGCGCTCCCGCAGGATACTCTCCGAACCAGTCCCAGCACCACTCTCTTACATTTCCGTGCATGTCATAAAGCCCCCATGCGTTCGCAGGTAACTGCCCTACAGGTCTTGTTGTACCCCCGCTGTTGTCTCTATACCAGCCTGTGTTATTGCTAATGTTCGCTCCCGTATTGTACGCTGTTGTTGTCCCGGCTCTGCACGCGTATTCCCATTCCGCTTCTGTTGGTAATCTATACCCGTTAGTGTTCCTGTTCCATGTTACTGTCCTGTTATCTCCGCTGCCGCTTATGGTATACGCAGGTGTTAGTCCTTCTCTCTGGCTTCTTCTGTTACAGTACTCTACAGCGTCAAACCAGCTTACTTGTTCTACCGGATGGTTTAAATCCCCTGTAAAACGGCTTGGGTTTGTTCCCATCACTTCCTGATATTCCCTCTGCGTTATTTCGTATCTGTTCATCATAAATGAACTTACCGTTACCTGCCTTTGTGTTTCATATATATAACGCCCTGCCTCATTCGCAGGACTTCCCCTCGTAAATGTTCCGCCTTGTATGTGTACAAAGCCCGCGGGGACTGCGGCCGGTACTGGTTGCACTATTGCGGCTGGCGTTGGTGTTGGCGTAACGGTGGGTGCCGACGGTTGAGGTGTTACAACGGGTTGAACAGCGGCCGCGGGTCTTGTTCCCAGATAAATATTATGCGCTCCTGAAACACGCAATGATAATTCCGGGTTTTGGTTTCCGTTTGTTATTGTTCTTACTTGTCCCATCGTCGCGTCAAAAATTTCATAAACGCTTAAACCGGGTGTACGCAGGCTTGTCAATAATTGGCTTGTAAAAAGACCGTTTCTGCCTTCGCCGTCGGCGGCTTGCTGACCTGCGCCCGCCGCGTACATGACGATGGTTCCCGACGGAGCACCTGCCACAGGCGAGAGTCCTCTTGCGCCGGAACGTCCCCAGCCGAAGGGGTTGTCGCGGCAAGCGTCAAGGACTACCATGTTAAGCGCGTTTCCTGCGTTGGACAGAGTTGTTAATACGGAATCAAGCGAAACCGCGCGGGTGCGCAACTGAGACTCGTTTCTGATTGCGCTCGCATCAACCGGGATCAGGAAATTATCTCCATTTGCCTGCACTCCATGACCTGCGTAAAAGAAAAAGCCGTATGCGCCGGAACTTCCGCCGAGACGCCGCCCGAGATTCTCTACCGCTTCTTCCATCTGTTCAAGACTTCCGTTTAAGACCTTTTGTACGGTAAAACCCAAATTACGAAGCGCCGTTTCCATATCATTCGCGTCATTAACAGGATTCCTGAGCGGGCTTATCCCGTTATACACCGAATTCCCGATAACAAGCGCAAATTTCTGCGGCGCAGAAAAATTCTGCGGAGCAGAAACGTTTTGCTGAGCGAAAACAGACTGAGTAAAAACCAATAAGAAAATCATCAATATAAAAAGAACAAAACCAGCTTTTTTCACAAAACCTCCGGGTATATTTAATAATATACTACAAATTAAAAGAAAAACTATCACTCTTAATTAAATAAAGCTCCCCTACAGAGCAGCCGGGAGCAGGTGCTTTATTATCCGCTGTATAACATCTTTATTCTTATATAAAAAATGCCGGGCACACCGCAATGCACCCGGCGCTTAAACGAAGGAGATTTTTTTATTCTGCAACAAGATTCGCGCTTACAATACCAAGATCATTCACTGAACTGCCACCGTAGTAAGCAACAATAAGATTTAAGGAGTTCTGAGCAGTAAAACTGTTGTAATCATCCGCTGCTGACATATTTATCGTCAACGTTTTTGCGACTTCGTTCCACGAGGCATCGCTTGCGTTCAAGACATTACCGCTCTCACCAAGGATGTCTGTTTGCTGCCACCATATTTCATTTTCCGGTCCCTGCCATACAAATTGCAAACTGGCAGTTGGAGCGGATTCTAACACAAGCGTAAGTTTTGCTCCTTCTGTTTTTGCTGTTGTCGCATTATCTGATGATAATTCCCATCTTGCCTGCGTATAGTTGGGCGTTACTCCGTCTTCCTGNAAACCGTACGAATAATCGCCAAGGTTTCCGGTTATTGCAGGCGTTGGATTTTCACCGCCTCCTCCGATATCAGGAGGCGTTGCGTTGTTAATAGCAGCTACCATACGATCAATAACTGTTTTACTTTCATTGTCTTTAGCTTGACCATTGTTTCGGTTTATAAGAGAAAAATCACCTTCCCCCGCGTTTTGCGAATCATAAGTTCCGTTTTCCCAATAGATTGGAACAAGTCCGTTTTCTCTCGCTTTACCGAACATATAATCAATGAACAACAATCTGTTTTGTTTTGCTGTTTCTACATTCGCGGCGTTATATCCTGTATTATCGGGATAATTGCTATATTTTGCGGGACCGCATTCGCCGATTATTACCGGAATATTATTATCTACAAATTTACTTTTCATATTATCAAAAGCGTCATTAACATGGTTTCTATTAGATACGGTATCCCATGTATGATTATTAGTTTGTAACGAAAAATCATAAGGATAGTAATAATGGAAGCCGACAATTTGCCTTGTAGCGCCGTTAGCCTGAATATCAGCAGGCAGTGTAAAACTGTTGTTTGTGCCGATTGTATAATTGGTATTATAACCGTAATATAATAAATACCTTTGGCTGTTATTACCGCCTGTAGCGCGGACTACATCCGTAAACTTTTTATTCAAATTGTTTATTACGACATATTCCTGTGATGTACCTGATCCCCAATCACCGGTATGGATTTCGTTAAATCCCTGGAACATCAGCCAATCGCCGTAATTTATAAAATATTCGGCAATTTGTTTCCACACGGCTTCAAATTTCGCGTATATGGCATTCGCGTTAGCCCCTCCTGTCAGCAATTGCGGAATTGACAACCATCCTCCTAAATCCAAATGGCCGTCATGGTGCACATTAATAAAACACTTAAGCCCCGCGTTTTTCGCGTAACCGACAACTTCAGCTACACGCCTTAAATATGCTTCTTCAATTATATAATTCGGAGAAGCGCCTATATGTCCGTTCCATGTAACAGGTAT
>WQRT01000066.1 GCA_009786625.1 Treponema sp. | reverse complement strand
GAGGAAGCTCCCGCAGCCGGCGGGCCGCAGACCTTTGTTGTCAACTTCTCGAATGACGGCACATTACTTTCCGCCGAAGACGGAGCCGGTAACGTATCAGGCGCCGCCGGGCAGGTAGTAATGAATGTCGCGTTTGATGTTCAGAACGCGACCCCCGGTGAAGACGGCGAACTCGTCCGCCAGCAGTTTGTCCTTAATCTGGGCAATGTCGGCGGGTACACAAGATCGATAACCCAGTACGCGGAATCAAGTTCCACCAAGATGGTAGAACAGGATGGAAGAACGATGGGCTACCTTGATAACTTCAACATCGATTCTTCGGGAAGAATTACAGGCGTCTACTCGAACGGCAGCACAAGAACGATAGGCCAGGTAGCCCTCGCCAGCTTTACAAACCAGGGCGGCCTTGAGAAAACCGGTGACAACACATACCGCGTCTCAAACAACTCAGGTCTCGCCAATATCGGTCCGTCGGGAGTTGCCGGAAAGGGTGACATTGTCGCCGGCGCATTGGAAATGTCCAACGTTGACATGGCAGATCAGTTTGTAGACATGATCGTTACTCAGCGCGGTTTCCAAGCCAACTCAAGAACCATTCAAACAGCGGATCAATTACTTCAAGAGTTATTGACGCTTAAAAGATAGTTTAAGAAGGGGATAGGGGGTAGGGATTAGCGGATAGGGATTAGGGAATAGGGATTGTTGTTTGTAATATAATCTTCTGGCAATAAGTCAGGATATCTAACAGCAATCCCCAGTCCCTGATCTCCAGTCCCTAGTCCCCAATCCCTATATTGTAGTATGATTAAATTAACCAAGCTTGACGGGAAAGAGTATTACATCAATCCGCACCAAATTGAAAGCATAGAAATTCGTCCCGATACAATTCTGGTTATGTTATCTGGCAAGACCCACATTGTTCGTGACGAGGTTGATACAGTATTGGAAAAAATTGATGAATACCGCAGACGTTTAAGCCCGTTTGTAGTGCAGGAGTAGATGTATGGATCTAGCAACAGTTGTTGGCGTAATCGGCGCATTCGGCATGGTAATATTTACCGCCATTCAAACCGCCGGAAGCATAGTCGGTTTAATCCGTCTTTTGAATCTTCCGTCTTTCGCGCTCGTCATACTCGGTTCCTATTTCGCGGTTATGGTCGCAAACAAGTGGAGTACCGCTCTTGGATCGTTCGGCGCCATCTCCCGNGCGTTCAAAGTGCCGTCNTATAATGAACAGGCAATCATTCAAAAACTTGTAGCCTTCTCCGAAAAAGCCCGCCGCGAGGGTTTGCTCGCTCTGGAAGACGAGCTTGATGATCTTGAAGATGAATTTATGAGAAAAGGCCTGCGCCTTGTCGTTGACGGCACCGACGCCGCTGTTATCAGGGACTTGATGGAACTTGAGCTAACGCAGATGCAGAGCAGGCACATGGAATATATTACTCTTATGATGTCATGGTCGGCGCTTGCCCCCGGTTTCGGAATGATGGGAACGGTTATCGGTCTTGTAAACATGTTATCAAACCTTGAAGATAAATCATCAATCGGTCCTAACATGGCGATGGCTCTTATCACAACTTTGTACGGTTCATTGGTCGCCAACATCACGGTTATGCCTTGGGGTACTAAACTTAAAGGGCAGGACACATACGAAGCATCAGTCAAGGAAATGGTTATTGAAGGAGTTCTTTCGATTCAAGCCGGCGACAATACACGCATTCTCGCGCTCAAATTACTCGCATACCTGAATCCGGCGCAAGCCAAAGTGCTCCAGAGTGAATTGATCAAGGATTAATAATGGCGAAGAAAAAGAAACAAGAAGAGTTAAAAGGCAGTGACTGGATTACCACGTACTCGGACATGGTTACGCTCTGTCTTTGCTTCTTTATCATTCTTTTTAATCCCGATGAAATTACTCAGGCTCAGCTTGACGCGATTTCTTCTTCAATGGCGACAGGCGGTATCGGCAGCCTCGCCGGAGGTCTTACATTAACATCCGGCCGCGCCGCCGATTTGGGAAACACGATCATGTCGCTGCCGTCCCTTGAACGAGGCAGGGTAATGGGGCAGGCGCTTCGCCGCGCCATCTCAATTTTCCAGCCGGAAGTAAATTCCAACAAAGTGAAAATCACCCATGATGAACGCGGCCTTGTAATCACTCTCGCGGGGGATATTTTCTTTGAAGTCGCGAGCGCCCGTTTAAATATCGAGGAAGCCCGGGATGTGCTTCTGCGGCTTGGAACCTATCTTGATTCCAGCCTCCTTCGCGGCAGAAAATTCCGAATCGAAGGCCATACAGACTCGGAAGGAGTAGCCCCCTCAGGCCCGTGGGAAGACAACTGGCAGCTTTCCGTTGAACGCTCAAGAACAGTCCTTCTTTTTCTGGCCGCTCTTGGAATTGATGAAAACCGTTTCAGCATAGCAGGTTTTGCCCATACAAGCCCCGTATCGAATAACAGTTCAGCTGAAGGCCGCGCCAATAACCGCAGAGTAGATATAATAATTCTCGACGAAGGTCATCTATAACAATTAGCGAAGAAGGGAATTTTTTTACCACTCTTTAGGATTGCCGTTTGGCGGTGTTATTTTAAAAGTTTCTCCTGAAGGTTCTAATACAAATAAGCCTTGATTTAACGCAATCTTTTTTATTTCGTCCGGTATTACAACTCCNGCNACAGCNCCTAAAAATGATCGTTTGTCGCCATGCAAATCNGCGTATTTTCTCATTTTTTTAAGGCGTTCAATATGCGCGTTTACATGATCGGAAATTAATTTTGTCTTTACTTCTACAAGCATGGCTTTATTGTAATTTTCTAAAAAATAATCAATCTCAAAGATAATATTATTATGATGATCCGCTACTTCAGTATTTTTACTTGTTTTTTGAAAATCATAACCAAGCTCATTAAATTTTTCTCTTAAATTGGGAGCGATCATATACTCGGAAATTTCGCCCAAACGATTGGAATATTCGCCGAATCTTTTGTTTATGTCTTTTATTTGACGATCCGTCTCTTTTTGACTTTCTTTAAGTTCTCTTTGACTCTCAGTAAGCTCTTTCTGTAGTTTTTTCTGACTTTCGATGAATTCTTTCTGACTTTCAGCGAGTTCTTTCTGACTTTCAGTGAATTCTTTCTGACTCTCAGCGAGTCTGTTAATGTTCGCCCAGACTTGTTCGAAGGTGAGCCCTCTTGGGTAATCTATTTGTCCTTGTACATCTGCCATATCGGCCTCGTTTTTTTTGCGGCACTCCGGCCGCTTAAAACACCGCAAAAAGCGGCGTTAGCACTCTACTCTATAAAAAACAGTCTAGTGGGTCATTAGTCTTATATTTATACTATACAGCTTTTCAGCATTTTTGAAAAGGTTGTTTGATTTATAACAAATAGATTTTAAGTTTTTTGCTTTTTCTCTCTTTTTTCAAAGGCGCTTTCTAATGAAATTGCGATTGATTCAGAAACAGTCTGTTTTATTTCNTGTATTATCGATTTGTGNAATTTATCCAGTTCGTTTTCGGGAGAATGAGGAGCCAGAAATANTTCATGAACTTCTATATTTAAAGCATTGGCAATGTGTTCAATAACCTCAGATTTTGGAAAATTTCTGGCTATTTCTATCATGGAGATGTAATGAGTGGATACACCTGTCTTTTCAGCCAGTTTCTCCTGAGAAATCCCGCGTTTTTTACGGTTTTTCTTTAAATTTTCCGCAAAAAGTTCCCTAACATAAGACATTCTATATTTTTCTTACCTATTAAGTAATAATATATGTAAATTTCTTGTTGACTTACTATCTGTTTAATAAGTATAATTACTAAACAGATAAGTATTTATATTGTTTTTAAAGTCATGTATTTTTTAAGGAGGTTATTATGGAAAAGACACGCGCTTCTTCTGCTGCGCAGATTGTGTCAGTTCTGGGATTTATTGCCATTGTTGCAATAATTGGGCTTGGGTTTGCCGCTTGCGATGACGGCGGTGGAGGAACCCCGACAAAAACCGTAACGGTAGGAATGCAAATCGGCACACTTACCGCAGGAACGGCGGGAACAGTTACCTACCCCGTAACAACCGCAAATATCGCCAACGGCACATATCCTGTGACAGTGGCGAACCTTCCAAGCGGAGTAACAGTCGGTAATTCGGGCAACGTAACAATCAACGGTAATTCATGCACGCTCACCCTTGCGGCTAGTGCAAGCGTAACAACGGCGACAACCAGCAATTTAACGCTGACACTGGACGGTATTACATCAGCGGCGTTTACTATAGCCATTGATGCGCCAGCCTTCGTCCCAGAATACGCCATAGGCGACACAGGACCCGGCGGCGGTAAAATAATCTATATTTCCGCTTCCGGCTTTAACGTAACAGGTTTAGGTACTTGCCACTACCTTGAAGCCGCTCCAACAAACCAGTCAACAGGTATTACTTGGTCATCCACCAAAGTAGATGTAACAGGCGCAGCAGGGACAGCAATAGGTACAGGCAAAGCCAATACAGCCGCCATTATTGCCGCCCACTCAGGTGATACGGCATCCAACAATGCTGCGAAAGCAGTCGCCGCATACACAGGCAGCGGTAAAAACGACTGGTTTCTTCCGAGCAAAGACGAATTAAATGAAATGTATAAAGCGAGGAGCCACTTAGGTATATCGTCAGAATGGTTCTGGTCTTCGTCGCAGAGCTATCATGATTACGCGTGGAGTCAGCATTTCGGCGAGGGCATTCAGTACGGCAACAACCAAAAGATCGTCAACATCTACGTCCGTGCCGTCCGGGCTTTCTAATTTTATTTTTAGGGTTGTCCAAGTAGAATAGAAACCACAGAGATCACGGAGGTATTTATTAGAAAATCTTCTCTTATCTCCGTGTACACTGTGTTTATATTCTTACTTATTGGACATCTCTATAACACATCCATCCACTACAGCAGGCAGGAGATTCAGGGTCTGGAAAAACATTTTCCGGAGCTCCCCGCCGGAGAGACCTAAGCATCCGAGGAACGAAGTTCTATGGAACGAAGTTCCAAGGATGCAGGGCTCATAGGCGGGTTCCTACGGAGTTTTTCCAGCCCCAAGCTATATACCAAATGGCAATCATTTAACCATTATTAAAATAACACATCCATCCACGACAGCAGGCAGGAGATTCAGGGTCTGGAAAAACATTTTCCGGAGCTCTCCGCCGGAGAGACCTAAGCATCCGAGGAACGAAGTTCTATGGAACGAAGTTCTATGGAACGAAGTTCCAAGGATGCAGGGCTCATAGGCGGGTTCCTACGGAGTTTTTCCAGACCCTGAATCTCCTGCCTGCTGTTGTCAATGAACGTATTATTTTATATTTCATGTTCATAAATTTCTTCCGATATAGATAGTAGGAGATATTACAATGGATATCGGAGCAATACCGCATCAAGCCTTCCCAAGCATTGGCTACGCGATAACGGCGTCAAGCTCCGGCAGAACGTCGCTTCCTGTCGCGCCCGGTATGGTAATCTATTCACAGTTCAGGCATGTTTCGGGAACTCCTGCGCCGGAAGGAACACAAGGCGTAAATATCTCCAAGTTAAGAATTCTCGACGCGTTGATAGAACAACTTTCCAGAATGAAAAATCAGCATACCGATGAATTTGGAACGTTTAATGATCAAAGCGATGAGCAGATTGACGTGCTTATCGAACAATACCAAAAACAGATAAAAACCGCGCAGGCAGTAGGCGCGTACGCTCCGGCGGCTCCGGTTGCAGGGCTTCTTTTCAATATCGCGGCTTAGTAATCCCTATAATCCTTAACGATTCATCCTTATCCAGTCAGAAAGACGCTTTTCCAGCGGAGTGATCCCGTCGGCGTTATCCTTACGCGCCCGTTCATTCAGATACGGCAGTATCACCCTTTGCTTGATGATTGCCCAATTGCTCGGCAGTACATTCGGCAGCACCAGATTATCCGACGGAGGCATTCGTCCTAATAGTTCGGGATAAAAAAGCGGGTAGATTTGTTCTGTAACGGGGCTTAGCGCGGAAAAACCGCCGCAGATGCCAAAGGTATTTTCATTTATCCTGTTTGTTCTTGAATATTCCAGCATAATNCGCTGGCTTTCGATTTTAAAAAACCACAGGATAAAAGCCCTTGCCCCTTTAAGCGCTTTTGCTCTTTTAGGGATNCCCAGATACACCGAATCTTCCATAACGGGAATCCTGTCCTGTTCCATTATCCAGCGGAAATCCAGATTGTTCTTTATGTCTTCTCCNAATTTAAAAAGATCATTCGATTTTATAAATGAGAAAAGAATCCGCCTTGACTGAACCAGCCTCTGCGGCGATTCATAAAAATATTTAAATGTAAATTCTTCATCGGCCTGGNTGTTGGTGTTTATTTCATTTGTCCAGTTATTGATAAANACCATGGCGCTTTCCAGCGCTTCGGAATCCCATTCAAGCGGATCGGCTTCNCTGAATGATGTCCCNGAAAGCACCGCGGCAGTATGAAGGAACTCATCGCTCCAAAGCGGAGAGAAACCCATTCTTGTGTACGCTCCCCTTGCGAACACGTTGAAATTTCTGCCCAATGTTTTTATCTCGTTAAAATCAACCGTAAATTGATTTGACATTAAATGCGTCGTATCGTCCGAGAAAATCAACGCTGGGATATTAAACGACACCGGCAGCAGGTATTGATTTCGATCGATCCTTCCGATAGCAAGTAACTTAGGATTAAAAACATTTCTTGATAATTTATTAGCGCCGAATAAATTGTCAAGCGATTTAAAAATTGATCCTGTTGACGCGTTTTTAAGCCAGCTTGCCGCCACTATATCAGGTTGATTTACCTGTCCCAAATTCGCCGCTGGATATTCAATATACCTTACAGAAACTTTATATTGATTCTGCGAGGCATTAAAAAGATCCCCGTAAAACGCGAACTCCGCGGAATCAGTCCATATCTGTACATTCCTTGAGTCTTTGCATGAAACGAAAATCATTACGCTGAGCGAAAGACATAAAAAGACGATTTTACGGATGCACAGGAATGGGAACATGGGGATAAGTGTATTTTACCTTTCATGCGCTTGTCAACCTTGTTCTAAAATGATAGGATTTAGGCGGGGAATCGTCTTGGATCGGATAAAAGATGCTCAGATTATCAGACTCATTGAACGAATCGGAGAGCATTACAGGACNAATATATCNAACAGATTCCTGCGTCCNATACTATTACANCTTACAATTGATAAAAATACATGGGATCAAATAGAACAACTCACCGAAAAAATGGAATTATTCCGTTATCAGGGGTTTCATCTTGACGAACTCTACCGGCAGATAGCCGCATGCGCCCGTTTTGTNGAAGTCGCGCGTCATAATATGATCCCTACGTTAAAAACCAAGTTAAATTCCATGCCGAATTCGCCTGACAGAATACTTCGNGAGATGGCTGCGAGCAATTTTGTTTCGAATTTACAGGTTTTTGCCGATCTTTTGAATGAACTTTACATCGGTCTTGCTGATATGGATAAAAAAACCTCCGGAAGCAAACCTCCTGTCTATACTCANATACAGGAATTGTACAGTATCGGAAGGCTCATNGTAGGGCATTAGGCNGNAATAACTCTATTGACTATATATTGAATTTAAGATATAAGATAATACTATTAGATAAATATTGGAGAAGATGATGTACGCTCTTGTAGAATTTAAAGGGAAACAGTATAAAGCCGAAAAAGGCGCCCTTTTAAAAGTTGATTTGATTGACGCCGAAGTCGGAGCCGCTGTCAGTATCGATACGGTATTGCTTGTAAGCGGCAGCGAGGTGAAAGTCGGCAGCCCCTATGTGGAAGGCGCGAAAGTATCTGCGGTTGTGGAGTCTCACGAAAAAGACGATAAAATTATTGTTTTTAAATACAAACCCAAAAAAGATTACCGCCGCAAACAGGGGCACAGGCAGCAATACTCAATTATCAGGATAAATGACATATCCGCCTGATCAATCTAATGATTGAAATCGAAGCGGTCGTTGAAGATGACGGCACTCTGAGAAGCTGCAAAGCCTCGGGTCATGCCAAGGCCGGAAAAAACGGCGGCGACATTGTATGCGCCGCTGTTTCGGTATTGATGAGGACTGCTTTTATTACCCTTTCGGACAGGAAGGGTGTTACCGCGCGTTACAGCGCGCCGGAAAAAGGCCAAATGCGGCTGGAAGCCGGATATGAGGCGGAAGGGAAAGATTTTCTTTACGCTGCCGGGGTTTTTTTGATAAACGGGCTTTCGTCCGTCGCGAAAGAGTACCCCAAAAATTGCAGTTTGAATATTAGTTCATGGAGGACTTAACATGGCACGGAAACGCGGCGGAAGCGGCGCAAAAAACGGAAGGGACTCGAACCCGAAATATTTAGGAATTAAATCCTCGGACGGCTCCGAGATTAAAGCCGGAACGATCATTGTCCGCCAGCGCGGNACAAAGATTCACCCGGGNGCGAATGTCGGCTGCGGCGGCGATTACACTCTATACGCTCTCGCGGACGGAAAGGTGGCTTTCACCCAGCGGAGAGGCAGAAAACTCGCCTCTGTTGTTCAGTCGAATTAATCCTGTCTTTTTATTTACGCATTTAACCCAAATGCCGTCAAATGGAAAAGTTTGCTGATGAAGCCGTAATTGAAGTTACCTCGGGAAGCGGCGGCAATGGCTGCGCGTCTTTCCGCAGGGAAAAATATATCCCCATGGGCGGACCATCCGGGGGTGACGGCGGCAGGGGAGGCGATGTTGTATTCACCGTCCGCCGCAATTTGCGCACTCTCGCCCATCTTCGTTATAAAAATATTTACAAAGCTCAGAACGGCGGCGGCGGCGAAAATTGGGGGCGTTACGGGCATAACGGCGAAGACGTTGTTATCCCTCTGCCGCCTGGTTCTCTTATCCGCAATGCGCAGACAGATGAATTGATACGTGATTTTTCGCGTGACGAAAAAGACTTTGTTTTTTTAAAAGGCGGAAACGGCGGCTGGGGTAATATCCATTTTAAATCGTCAATCAATCAAGCGCCGCGCAAAGCGCTTCCGGGAAAACCCGGCATCACTGTGAAACTTAAAGTTGAGCTTCAGATAATGGCGGATATCGGACTTGTCGGTTTTCCCAACGCCGGTAAATCCAGCCTTCTTAATCATTTTACAAACGCAAGACCTAAAATCGCGGCATACCCGTTTACAACAAAAATCCCCAACCTCGGCGTACTTTCTTCCGGGGAAACCGATATAATAATCGCGGATATTCCCGGCATTATCGAAGGCGCCTCAGGCGGCGCAGGTCTTGGAATCAGATTTTTAAAACATATTTCGCGCACTAAAGCGCTCGCGTTTCTTATCGACCTTTCTGATGATAATTATCTAGAAGCTTTTGATATACTGCTGAATGAGCTTAAGGCTTTTTCCGCTGATCTTGTAAAAAAGAAACGGCTGATCGCCGGTACAAAAACCGACCTTCCCGAAACAGAAGCGAGGCTTGCGGAGCTGGCAGCCAAATACTCAAGCGAAGATGTCTGCGGCATTTCTGTCTTTTTCGGTGATGGCATTAAGGAATTGTCAAACGCTTTTTTACGCCTTACGGCTGTGCCTGACGCGGAACCGGAGGCGGTTTTAGATGACAACTCACCGGATGAAATTGATGATACGATATCTAACGAGGAACTTTTATGAAACTTGGCATATTAGGCGGCAGCTTTAATCCTGTGCATCTTGGGCATCTTTATCTTGCGGATAAGGTCTTTACCGCGTTAAATCTTGACAGGATTGTTTTTGTTCCGGCGTATTGCTCCCCGTTTAAGCAGAATGCAAAAGATCCCGGGTGTACCGCGGAAGACAGAATTGATATGCTTGCCTCCGCCATTGCCGGCGAGTCAAGGTACGCGATCGATGACTGCGAAATTAAGCGTGGAGGTGTTTCGTACACCATCGACACTCTCGGCGAAATAATCGAAAGATACCAGCCTGCGGGAAAACCTTACCTTATCATCGGGGATGATATAATCGCGGATTTTCACAAATGGCGTGACAGTGACAGGATTTTACAAACCGCGGATATAGTTATCGCGAAAAGGATCGGTTCAACAGCCAGCGCATCTTTCCCGCATACTTTAATAAATAACGACGCAATGGAAATCTCTTCCCAGTTCATCCGCGCTTCCATACCCGGTAACGGAGGCTGGCGTTCTCTTGTGCCTGCCGGGGTAAAGGTGATAATCGAAGACAGAAACCTTTACGGCTGTGGACAGGCGGAACCTGATGAGGATTGTTCCGCGGCTAATATTTTACGCATAGAAGCGGCTGTCCGCCAAAACATCAGCGTTGAGCGTTTTCTTCATTCAAGGAGCACGGCTTTGCAGGCAAGCGATATGTGCCGCCGCTTCGGCCTTAATCCGGCTGCNGGGTATCTTGCCGGAATCGCCCATGATTACGCGAAGCAGACCGATAACAAACAATTGATGAAAATCGTTAANNGCGCNGGGCTGCCTATATCACAGTTAGAGAAAGACAAACCNAACCTTCTTCATGGAAAAGCCGGGGCTATATTGTTAAGAGATCGCCTGTACATTCATAATAAGGATGTGCTTGAGGCTGTAAGCCTTCATACATCAGGAAGCGATAAAATGGGGCCGCTCGCGAAAATTATTTACATTGCCGATAAAACCGAAAGCACAAGGATTATTGATCCTGCGTTAAGAAAATTATGCTCGACAGGATCGCGCGAGGCGGATTTGGAAAAGATTCTTTTCGCTGTCGTGGAAAAAACCGTTGTTAAACTACAGTCAAGGAAACTGGATTTATCGGAAGATACGCTTCTGCTGCTTAAAAGGATGAAGGAAAGAAACAATTGAGAATATTTAAAGGGGATGCTTCATTATTTCTTCTTGTTTTGATAATTCTAATATTTATCTCCGGGATCATTTTCTCTGTTTTCACATTCCGCAGTAATCCGGTGCAGGACGCGGTTTCCTCTAACCGTATAATTAATGTGCTTTTCATTGTCGAGGATAATAAAATCCCCTTAAGCACTTATGTGTTAATGTACTATCCCGCGACAAAACGCGCGGCGATTTTTGATATACCGGGAAACCTCGGCAGGCTGATTGCGCGTATTAACCGCGTGGATCGTATCGACAGGGTTTATGAACCCGCGCGTACCGGCAGTTATATCAGTGAAATTGAAAAACTTCTTGGTATAGAGATTAGTTTTTCCGTTATCATTACTAGCGAAAAACTTGTTTCCATTATCGATCTTTTGGAAGGAGTTGAAATATTTATCCCGTCGCCTGTGGCTTACAGAGACGGTGAAAAGACTGTATTGTTCCCTTCCGGCATGACCGTTCTTGACGGCGACAAGGCAAGTCTTTACGCGACTTACAGTCTGCCGCATGAAGATGTTGAAATGGAAGTCTTCCGAAGGCAGCGTTTTTTTCTCGGGTATTTAAACCGCCAAATACATATGAACGAAATGCTTTCCAACCCTTCCGCAGCTAAAATGTACTATTCGTTTTTCAGAACATCGATGAACCAGCGCACTCTGATGCAGCTTTTTAANGAGTTTGTTTATATTGATACAGACCGCACNAACATTCAGTCTGTAGGCGGGAATCTGCGCGAGGTATCGGGGCAGATGCTGATCATTCCCCACTGGGACGGAAATCTTGTCAAGGAAGTTGTGCGNCAGACATTGGGAACCCTTACCCGCGATATTGATGANCGTTTGATTGAACGCAACCTGACGGTGGAAGTCCTGAACGGAACCGCGGTTAACGGCCTTGCGGGAAGGACAGCCGAGATGCTGCGCAGTTTTGGTTATGATGTTATCTCAATCGGAAACGCGGACAGGAACAATTACGAGAGTACCGTTGTTATACATCGTTCCGGGGATGATAACCTTGTAAAAACATTCGCCGATGTTATACGCTGCACTAATATGCAAAGCGAAATATTACCTCTTGACGGAGACCCCGGTATTCAGAACGCTGAGTTCAAGGCGGATATAACTCTGCTTATCGGAAGGAATTTTAATGGAAGATATGTCACAGGAAACTGAAGAAATCCAAAACAAGGGTTTATTCCCGGAGAACTGCGTTACCGCGTTAAGCGATCTGCTGCGGGATCACAAGGGGCAGGATGTGTGCGTGCTTGATCTTCGTAAGTTCAACACATGGACCGATTATTTTATTATCGCGACTGTTACAAGCATTACTCACATGGACGGCCTTGAAAGGCATTTAAAAGAGTATTGCCGGGATAATGAGATTGAAATATTCGGAACATCACGCAAAAATCCGGGTGATGAATGGCGTTTAATCGATCTTGGTTCGATCATCATTCATTTAATGACGCAGAGTTTGCGCGAATTTTACGAGCTTGAAAGGCTTTGGAAAACTACTTCCTGATTTTTTACTTGCGGGCATAGCGGCGGCGGACATTCATCCGGCGCCGGTAATCCACAGACTTAACGGATTTAATTATAATCGTTACTCGTCGAAGTCTTCATCCCATTCATCATCATCGTCGTCGTAATCGTCATCTTCGTCTTCATCGTAGTCATCATCCTCGTCTTCATCTTCCTCTTCCTCGTCTTCTTCCAAATCATCGTCTTCGTAGTCATCTTC
>WQRT01000065.1 GCA_009786625.1 Treponema sp. | reverse complement strand
CAGTTGACGGAAAAATATTCCGATTTACCAATGGATTTTGCCGATGCGACTTTGGTTGTCGCTGCCGAAAAAACAGGCATCAGGGAAATAATCAGTCTGGATAAAGATTTTGATGTCTACCGCCTTCCCGGCAAGGAAAACATCCGCAATATTTACACGACAGCACAATAACTAAATAACAGTTTTACTATTTATATATCTAATATTGATTTTAATTATCTGAGCGAGGCAAGTTCTCTCTCAGCCTGCCGCCTGACAACTGACGGCTGACTGGCTGCGCTGAGAAGATTGAGAATCCTAATTCCCATCCCGCTCATGGGGGGGCCTGAAAACCTGCAGATTGCGCCAGTGGACGACGCGATTGCAGATAACACTTGCTCTTCCCTTATTCCCCCCTGAAGTATCGCAAACAAAAATGTACGGAGCGCGGTTCCTTCCGGGTCAACGCCGATATCTCCGATTGCTTTAACGGCCGCCGATTTAATTGACGGTTCATTTTCCCTGTTATAAATATTTATAAGCCACGGAATGGTTTCCTGTGATCCGATTTTTCCCAGAATATTTAATGCGTTTATTCGAAGTTGAATCGGACCGCGGGAGGCTGCCTGCGTAAGAATGAATGATGTCCATGAAGGTTCATTCTCTCCAAGACTGCCCGAATTAACCGCAGCGCCGATATACTCAACCTTTGATATTGTTTCCGTTTCATTTAGCGGGATATCAAGCTCGTAAAATGCATAAGGCCTTCCAAGCCCGTAAGAGCCGTCGGGTACCGGGCCGTAAAGAGCGTTCCTTTGCGGTAAAACACGTGATTCGATTCTGTACGCGTATAGTATCCAGTCTCTGCCGCCCGAGTACAGCACTCCGTCGTTTCCAAACGCCGGTATCGCCGCCGCGTTTTCCAGATATGAAAACCACAGCCTCCTTCCTTCGTGGGTAAACGCTGTCGCGCCGTTTATACTAAGGACATATACCCCTCTCTCGTCAAAAATAATCTGCGCGTCAAGAACCGCGCTTCTTCCTAAATTCATCATTTCTCTGATATGCGTTATGCCTGTCCAGATAATTGATCTTTCTTCTATAGAAAACATCGATACTTTTCCGTCATCAAGAAGAACTGCCGCGTTATTTCCCATACCGGCGGCTGATATCGGTCTTGAAGGAAGAGATGTCAGGATAGAAGAGCGCATATCGCTGAAAGATGAAATGAACCAGTCTCCGGCGGGAGCGCCAAGTATTTCAATTGAACCGTTAGTATAAATCACCATAATCCTGTGGCCGCTTCTCTGCAGCTCCGGAGCGGGTATCGTTAATTGCGATCCGTCGTCTCTCCGCTGCGGATCAAGCGGAACCACAAATGCCGGTGTATTAGTAAGCGCCCATATATTTATATTTCCAAATGGATCGATTCTGTGCACTTCATTATTTTCAAGCGCGAATATTATACCGCCGAATCTATCCTGAACCGGAGAAATTAAAAAAGGAACGCTTAATTCCTTTGACCATAAAAGATTACCCGATGCCGTGAAGCATAAAATTCTTCCGCTTGTGGGGACAAACAGTCTGCCGTCCCACCCTGTGACCACTCTTGCGCACAAAGGCTGCCCGATATCTCTCCGCCATAATTCACGCCCTGCGCGGTTAACGGCGATCAATGTTCCGTTTGTCCTTGTAAAGTACGAAGTGCCTTCCCGTGAGCGCGTAACATAAGGGCTTATCCTTCCTCTTGCCGAATAATTCCACATGGGAGTACCGGCTGTGGAATACGCTCTTATATTTCCCCCGTCAAGAACGACTACCGCGGACTGCGCCTGTACATGAGGCAAGGCGATTACTTCTCCCCCAAGCGCCTGCCGCCAGAAAGGCTCCGCTGTTACAAGCCCCTGTTCACGCTCAACGCTTTGCGAAAAAATCAATCCTGCGGTAAATAGAAAAAAGACGCACTTTACAAAAACAATTTTCATTACTTTAATTATAACATATTTTTGATATAATCCGTTCATGGCTGTTGGAGACATAATAAAACTGCGCTTTGAGAGTGTCGCGCAGGGAGGCGCCGCGCTTGGGCGGTTTGAAGGTAAAAATATTTTTGCAGAAGGCGGCGCGCCGGATGAGGAAGCCTGCTGCCGTATCACAGAAGAGCATAATAGCTGGGCAAGAGCTTCCATCCTTGAAATAACTGAACCTTCTCCCGATAGAGTGCAAAGCGGATGCGTCTTTTACGGTAAATGCGGAGGGTGTAATCTTCAGCATATAAATTACGAAGCCCAGTTAAAAATAAAATCTTCTATATTAAAGGAATCTTTTTTACGGATAGGATCTCTTGATCCGCCGCAGCCGGATGTTGTCCCTTCGCTTCCATTTGAGTACCGGAACAGAATGCAGTTTCATATAATCAGGCAGACGAAGGGAAGCGGTTACAGCATTGGGTTAAAAAGCCGTGCAAGCGCGGAGGTAACCGCTGTATCGGATTGCCCGGTTGCCGTTTCAGGGATAAGAGAGGTTTTAAAATCAATAACTCTGCACCGCGGACACGATTCTCAATCTGGAAAATTAATTACATTACCGCCGGAGAAGGACAGGTTTACCATTTTTTCCAAAGATGATGTTTTATTAAACGACGGCGGAGTACAGAAAGGTAAGATCAAACTTCTTGATGCGGATATACAAATTGACACGGGATTATTTTTTCAAAGTAACTGCGTCATGCTTGAAAAATTGATTACCAAACTGCGAGAAACCGCTGAAACAGCGGATCGTTCCCTGCCAATGGCGGATCTGTACTGCGGCGCAGGCACCTTCGCGTTTTTCTTAAGGGATTTGTTTCCAAAGATCATCCTCGCGGAGGAAAATAAAAACGCGGTCAGTCTCGCGCGTGAGAATCTGAAAGGCGCATGCTGCGAGTTCTTTGCGCTTCGTGATACTGAATGGCAAAAATCAATTCTCCGCCGGATAGATCGCGTACATTCAGGAATGGAGGAGTTTGGTTTCGCCGTAGTTGATCCGCCGAGAGCCGGATTATCCGCGAAACTGTCATCCGCTCTTTCGCAGGAAGGCCCGGCTATTATCGCATATGTTTCCTGCGATGCCGCTTCTCTGGCGCGTGACGCGAAGATACTTGTAAACGGCGGTTATCATCTTGAAGAACTTACTCTTTTCGATTTTTATCCGCAAACCGCGCACATAGAAAGCCTTGCTGTTTTCACAAAAGATTAATCTAAAACCGCGTTTAACCCTATATTATGGGAAGCGGAAGATCGATACTGTCATAAGGCGCCATAGCTGTCGATATATCGTTTACAATATTTATGTCTATTCCGCCGTCATTTGCCATTTTATACATTATCTGCATAGTGCTCTCGTGATTTCGCAGAGGATGGTACGGGCGTTTTTCGCTTACAGCTTGATATATATCAATACATGCCATCAGTCTTGAATTAAAATCCAGTTCCTGCGCGTTTTTTCCAAAAGGATAACCATTTCCGTTTAGTTTTTCATGATGATTCGAAGCCCATCGGCATATATCCTGGAATCCGTCAATATCTTTTAATAGTTCATATGTTATGCGCACATGTTCTTTAATTATTATATATTCATCATCTGTCAGTTTACCTGGTTTTTCAAGAATCGCGGTTGGAATTTCAAGTTTTCCCAAATCATGCAAAGCCGCCGCCAGATACAATTTTACTTTCTCTTCCCTGCTGTATTTATAATATTCTCCCATAAACCACGCCATATTCGCGATTTTCGCCGAATGCTGCCTTGTAAATAATGATTTATAATCAATTATTCTTGTTATAAAACCGGCAAGATTAAAAATGACACGATCTTCAATGTCGACAGTCCACGGTGTTAAAACAGATGTCGCTGTTTCTTCGATTACATCATCCCTGAGCGATTCGAGCGTAGTTAAATCCATGATTTCAAGCATCGCCTGCGCCGCTTTTTTACTGTATTTTACGCCGGTATCATCCTTAATTACTTTGCGGACAGAATCAAGTTCATCTGATTTTATTTTCTGTAGATGATAAATCACATCAATGGAATCGGCGATTGCAATCAGTTCGGCTTCTACGGGGCATTCTCCTGTGTGTATTCCAAAAGGTCCTTTACCGTCAGAGCGTTCATGATGATAAAGAATAAAATCTTTTACACCGGCATTTACGAGTAACGCATCTATATTTCTCTGCCCGTACTCGCAGTGTTCCTTCATTGACAAATCATAATGCCCGTTAGTGCGGGACGCGAGAATGTATTCTGTCAGGGCGTTATCATGCAAAAGAGCGCAGTTCGTCAGCCCCATTATTTCCCGGTTGTTTTTTCCAAGCAGCATCCCCATTTTCGCGCAAAGAACCGCGATTCGTTTACCATGATTNCTGCTTGCTCCCAATAATTCCTTCTCGACCGTATCAAGAGCAGNCGCTATCGACTTGATAAGTGAATCCATCCGTATTGTCATAAATAAAATATAATAGAACTCCCTAATTGCCGCAATCGTATAATTCAGCTACAATATATGCATGGTTCAAAATGAAGCGTATTTTGAAAGCCACGACGGGACTAAGCTCTATCTGTACAGGTGGGCATTTGCAGAGCAGACAAAACCTAAGGCAGTACTGCATATAGTGCACGGTATGGCGGAACATGCGCTGCGTTACAGGCGGCTTGCCGAAAAACTAACCCTTGAAGGTATTGAAGTATGGGCTGCTGATCAGCGCGGTCATGGTAAAACCGCGGATCTGAATGTCAACAAACCCGGCAGGGGAGGGCTTTTAGGCCACTGCGCTGACGGAGAAGGTTTTAACCGCGTTACCGCTGATATCCGCGTTATTAATGATGAAATAAGAAATACAAAAAACGCGCCGTTGTTTCTTCTTGGCCACTCGTGGGGTTCGTTCATTACCCAGAATTATATCGAATATTCAGGCGACATTAAAATTAACGGCTGCATCCTGTCCGGTTCCAAAGGGCCAGGCGATTTTATGGTAAAAGCGGGAGTTCCCATCATGACGGTTCTTGCGGCTCTCCGCAGACAGCGTAAAGGTTCAAAAATTGCAAAGTTTCTCGCGGACGGAGCTTACTCAAAATCATTTAAACCAAACCGCACTCCGTTTGACTGGCTTAGCCGCGATGAAGCGGAGGTTGATAAATATATAGCAGATCCTTATTGCGGTTTTTTATGCTCTTCCGGGTTTTACCGCGATTTGGCGAAGCTGCTTTATAATATCCACCGGCCGGATGCGATGGCAAGGATCAATCGATCTTTGCCGGTTTATGTTTTTTCAGGAAGCGCCGATCCTGTAGGCGATATGGGGAAAAGCACTACAGCGCTTGTAAACGCTTACCGAAATGTCGGAATTAATGACTGCGAGTTTGTCTTGTATCCCGGAGCCAGGCATGAAACATTCAATGAAACCAACCGTGAGGAAGTAACAGAAAATCTTCTAGCGTGGATAAATAAAAAGTGTGAATGAGATACAGATATTCAACATCTAAAAACGGTAAACTTGAAAAAAAGGCCGTAATTTATACCTGCGATGAACATGGAATAAATTTCGCGGATGTCGACAGCGACGCTGTCGGCATAATCAAAAGATTGAAAGGCGCGGGCTTTGAAACCTACATCGTAGGCGGCGCTGTACGCGATTTAATCCTCGGAAAAAAACCGAAAGATTTTGACATTGTAAGTTCCGCAAGCCCCGCGCGGATTAAAAAAATATTCCGCAACTCAAGGATCATCGGGCGGCGTTTCCGGCTTGTGCATGTGTATTTCGGTCAGAGGATTTTTGAAGTTTCCACATTCCGTTCCATGAAAGACGGGCATACAAGCAATACCTTCGGTACAATTGACGAAGATGTACTGCGCCGCGATTTTACATTGAACGCGCTTTACTACGATCCCGAACAGCAGATTATTATTGATTATGTCGGCGGCATGGATGACATTAAAAATAAAAGAATCAAGCCGATAATTTCCATCACAGAAATTTTTTCTGATGATCCTGTCAGAATGATCCGCGCTGCCAAGTACGCCGCGAAAACCGGCTTCTCGCTGCCTATGAACTTAAAAATGAAAATGAGCAGCCAGTCGAGCCTTCTTGCCGCGATTTCTCCATCACGGCTTACGGAAGAGATTTTCAAGATCATTCATTCTGAGAAAGCCGCCGACATCGTTGACCTTCTGGATAAAATGGGGCTTTACGCTTATTTGCAGCCGCAAGCCGCTCTTCTTATGCGGAAGAACGCCGATTTCAAAAAAAAATATTTACAAGGAATGGCGGACTTAAAAAAATTGGATAACAGGCGCGGGCACGCGCTCGGTTGTCTTTTCAATGATTACCTTGAAACAACCGCCGAATGGAAACCGGGCGCGATAGAGAACTACAGGGAAGTTTACAAGGATGCCCGTTCATTTGTAATGCCGATGAACCCGCCGCGTTTTGAACTGGAAAGCGCGGTTAAAAAATTCCTATCAGTCCGGGGAATCACTATAAAAAAGATTCTGCCTAAACCTGTTTCTGAAACCGGCGATAAACCAAAAAAACGCAGAAGAAGAAAAAAGAAGAAAAATGTTAATACCGGCGGTTAGTGTGCAATGACGAGAGCGCGGCTAATAATTACCCCGTCATTCTTTTATTTTATCAATGATAATATTAACTTCCTCGATTAAAATACTTGTGTATCTTTCTATATTATCTATTATATACTGCTGCATCTCGTGGATTTTCCCGGACAGTTGAATATCATGTGGAACGTCAATTGTGATCACCAGGCGGTAACCTATATCGGTATCTTTAACATGAATCTTTTTTATTCTGATGTTCTGATTGTACTCATCAACATGATGAATAACTAAAAGGCTTAAAGCGTTTTCAGAGATGATTATTTTATTTCGTTTTGAGTATTCAGGCCTTACAACGGATTTTTCATGCAGAGTCGGAACAGGACCTAAACCCGCGGTAACGGCCTTGTCTTTATATCCGCGTCTTTTAAAAATATTTATCGCGTCATAAAAAATATTAGGATAATTCTTTTTAATTTCCACAGAAGGAACGGGAATNACATGCTTTCCTTCTATGCGCCTTGTGCGTATCGCTTTTTCAATTTCTTCCCGGGTGGCGATATCTTCTATTTTNATATATTTGGAAGGAGGNGGAAGCTGCAATCTTTCCGCGATTTTTATAACCATTTTTTCTGATGTACCCAGAATCATGATGCGTTTGAATTTTTCGCTTTGAAGGCGGCGCGCGATTTCGTCTCTGTGGGATTTCTCGTCAAACAAGGCGACTTTAACAGCCGCCATAAACGAATCTTCTGTCTTTGCGGAATGACCGGCGAGTATACGGTTATCTTTAATCAGAAGGCCGTCATCGATCATTAAATCAATATGGTACTTCTGCGCGATTAATTTTGCGTGGAAACTTTTGCCTGTGCCGCTTTCTCCGGTTAGAGCGAAGACCTTTTTCCGTTTTCTATTAAACAGAAAATCAAAAATCATCCGCTCTTAGAAGTTAGTTACCGTAGCTTCGCAGATCCGCCAGTAATTGCCTTGCGCGTTCCTGAACAGGCCTTATGTAACTGCCTTCCGAAATACGTACAAGAAGCCTGATAGCTTCGGGCGCGTCCAATCCGTTATTCCGCCTGGCGATTCTTTCAAAAGCGTCGATGGCGGCGATTGCCATAAGGTTATCGGGGTTTGTATTGTCAAACCTTGTTACGACCCACGCGATATGAATAACAGTCTCGTTATTTTCGTTTGTTCCGATGTCTCCAAGCGATTTAATCGCTTCTTGAATAACCATTGGTTCATTTTCGTACTGGCAAATTTCAATTAAAGACCTTCTGGCTTCTTCTGTGCCTATCTGCCCTAAAAACCTTGCTGAGCGCCGTCTTACATCGGGAAAATTATTTACAACTCTGCCGTTTTCCCTGGCAACAGTCCTTCTGCCTTCTCTGGAAAGAAACTCCAGCGTTTGGCGGATCTCGTCATTTGTACTCCCGCGTCCAATCGCTTCGCCTATATAATCAAGAGCGATTAATTTTTGCTCCCTGCTGTTTGATCTTGCGGTTTCCCTGATGATCATCAGCTCTATAGATTCCTGTAAATAGGATTCCTCGACAGTCATCTGCCTTCCTGACTGAGCGGCCGCGGCCATTGTTACAATGACTGCCAGAACGATCAAAATGGAAAAACGTCTTAATGAAAACATACTAATTCTCCTTATTGTTAATTGATAATCTTCCATGCATCATCTATCTCTTCAAGATCATAAAGAATCTCGCGCTGTTCTTCACCCGTATTTGTAATACGGTTCGTAAATGCCGTCACTCTGTTACTGCTTAAAAATTCAATTTCAATTATATCAATCTGAATACGCTCGCTTGCCCTTGCCGGTACTACGACATGGGTAAAATAATCATTAAGGGTGCGCAGTACAATGTTGCGCCTTTTCATGATATTCGTCTCTGATATTCTTGCCAGGTTTTCCGCCGAAGAAATCTCGTCGATATATTCCTGGGTTAATGAAGACCTCCACGCCGCATAATTCCCGTCTCTGATTATTCTGTTCAATCCGTCGATAAACCGCCTGACTTCTTCCCTTGTGGACGCGTACTGTTCCTCTGTGATGCTGGCGGGGTCAAACCCGCGGGGTTCATCGATTACGGCGGCTTCCTCTATATTTGTTGAATCTGCCGGATATCCGTCTATTCTGTTTTGTCCGCTCTCAACCGGGGCAGATGTTGTACCGCAGGAGACGATCGTCACAAACGCTAAAAAAAACACCAAGAGGAATTTTTTATTCTCCATACGATTAATGTATACTATTTTCACGGTTATGTCAATTGTTTATAGGGAACGGCCGGCTGCCTGTGTTTATTCATCAATGAGGTTGATACTTTTTAATAATTAATATAACATAAAATTGATGATGAAAGCGGCATTTCCTGGGTCATTTGATCCTCCAACATCGGGGCATGTGAATATTATTGAACGGGCGGCCTCGATTTTTGACGAACTTGTGGTTGTAATAGCGGAAAACAGGCAGAAAAAGTACCTTTTTTCAGCCGAGGAACGGGCATCCATGATGCGGGAGCTTGTGAATAACCGTAAAAACGTGACGGTTACCATTTGCGACTGCCTTATCGTTGATTTTTTAAAGAGCAAGGGGATTAAACTCCTTGTCAGAGGGGTTCGCGGTCTTGAAGATTTCTCTTATGAGTTTGATCTTTCATTGATGAACAGAACCCTCGATCCTTATATCGAAACGATCTTTATGACGACCGACCCGGAATATTTCGTCATCCGCTCGTCATCAATCAAGGAATTGGCGTCTTTTAACGGCGATCTTCATGGAATGGTTCCTCCGCTGGTTGCCAAAGCCTTAAAAGAGAAGTATCATTGACGATAACAACGTTCAAATGCTTGCAGGATTTATTTTGACAAAAGTGTATGAATTGTCTTGACAGAATGAATTGGTTTTGTTATCTTAATATTTTAGTTAGAGAGGTTTGATTATGGCAGTACCAAGAGGTAAAACGTCAAAAGCAAGGACTAGCCGTCGGCAGTCTATTAACATGAAACTTACAGCGCCCGCGATGATCAATTGCGGCACTTGCGGCAACAAAGTTCTGTTACACAGGGTTTGCCCCAAATGCGGTTTTTATCGCGGCAAGCAGGTTATCGTACCGGATTCAAAAGTCTGATTAAATTAAGGGGAAAAAAATGGACGATTTATTTGAAAAAATGAAAAAACTCATCGCCGACAAATTAGAGGTTGATGAAGGCAAAATTACACTGGAGGCGTCATTCAGGCAGGATCTCGGCGCTGACAGCCTCGATACATACGAATTGGTTTACGCGATTGAAGAAGAGCTGGGTATAACTATTCCTGATGAAAAAGCCAATGAATTTGAAACCGTGAAGGACGCATACGAATTTATTAAATCCCAGCAAAAATAAAGACAATTCCGGCTTCGCTGGAAGCAGTAATTCACAGAGAAAAAAGAAACTGGCGGCTTTTCAAAAGGCCGCCGGTATTAAATTTAAAAATGCCGATCTTTTAAATCTTTCATTCATGCACCGTTCAATTACCAACGAGACGCCGCAGGCGCGCGGTAAAGCCAACAATGAACGTCTTGAGTTTTTGGGCGATGCCATTTTAGGTTCAGTCTGCGCCTCTCTTTTATATAAATTTTTTATGGACAAGAGCGAAGGCGATCTTGCCAAAATAAAAGCCGTGGTTGTATCAGAGGATATACTCTCCGGTCTTGCGAAAGATCTGCGCATCGATGAGATGCTGCTGCTCGGTAAAGGCGAAGAAATGTCCGGCGGCCGGACAAAGAAAGCGATTCTTGCCGACGCGATGGAAGCTCTTATCGGCGCGTTCTATCTCGATTCCGGTTACAAGGCCGCCTTTGATTTTGTCAGCCGCTGCATCAAGCCGGAAATCGAAAAAGCGGCAGGCGAAAACTACCATAAAGATTATAAATCCATCTTGCAGGAATATTGCCAAAAGCAATTCCGGTGTTATCCCGAATACCGTCTTATAAAAAGAACAGGCCCGGAACATGATCGCGTTTTCTGGATAGAAGTTCGGATAGGGGAAACAGTATACGGCTCAGGAAGCGGGCGAAATAAAAAAACCGCAGAACAAGAAGCCGCGAAGGCGGCATGGGACGCCATACCGGTGAATTGACAAATTGGTCAATGAATGTAATACTGAAACCGCGTCCGGCAAGTGCGGACGCATCCTGTAGGTGAAAGTGTATTATTTAAAAATTATGTAAAATTAANGGTTACGTTTGGAGGTACAAATATGAACAGGGATGAATTGCAAAAGCTCTATATGGATTATCTNGTTGAAGAAGGCTACAAAGCGTCAAGCGATGATGACGGTGATATTGAGTTTAAATATGAGGGCGATCTGTACATCATGTTTGTAGACGAAAAAGACACTGAATATTTTAGAATACAATCGGGATGCGGGNTGGATCTGGATACCGAAGACGATAAATACAGAGCATTGCAGGCNGCGAGCATGGTCAACGCAGAGTATAAACTTGGAAAAATTTTTATAAGGCTTGAAAGAGGCGTTGCGATTGTGGAAACGGGGATCTTTCTTGTCAAACCCGAAGATTTTAAAATGTTTTTTAAACGCTGCCTCGGTATTCTTCAGGGTATGCTTTCAGATTTCTTCGACAAGTTGAAAGAAGATGTTGAATGATAGCGGCCAGTATACAGTGGTTTATTTTATACTAGCCGCTTGCCATTGTTAATCTTTTTCTTTTAGCAGCGCGTCGTTATTCAACACTTTAAATGAAATTGATTTCGGCGAAGCACAATCGCGTACTACGATGCCTTCTTTATCAAGGCCGCTTGGGTATTTGCCTCTTGCTTTTTCAAGCAGGGTTTCAAGGGAATAATTAAATTGATCTCCGCGTTCTTCGAGCGGGACTGTTTTTAATCCAAGTTCCGCGCATAATTTTACCGCGTCGTCGTAAGGAATGTATCTATTGGATTGCGCGTCTTTAACATCAAAAACATACCATTCAATCTCGGCAAGACGCAGCCTGTTTTTTTGAATTCCGGGGCCGCATATTTCACCTGTTAATATTATATTTTTTCCCAGTCCGGCGAGTTTTTCTTTTAAACCGTATTTATATACAGGCAGCCAGTAGAGGGCGTTCTCTTCGTCTTTAATTTCTTTATTTCTTGAACAGCAGCCTAATTTTCCGTCAATGTAATAGACAATTCCCGATGTTCCGTCCATTTTTGTAGTGATGTAATAAGACTTTCCTTTAAGCTGTTCCAAAAGTTCAAGAGCCGATTGAATTCGTATTTCATCTGATGCGGGAATCCCGTTTGGGCGGTCTCCGATAATTGNCCCGCCCGCATTCGCGGTTTCCGGNATGTACCATTTTTTTACATTGAGTTGTTCNGTAACATCCATGCCTTCTAAAAGAAGGCAGCCTTCTTGAAGGTTGTCTTTNAGTTCAGGAAATGAATCAAGCGGCAGCAAAAGCCCCTGTGAAAGNTGACCCCGCATTTTCATTGTTTTAATTCGGAAACCCTGNCCGTTATCAACATTGTCACGGTAAGAAGANCCGCGTAAAAATTCGTAACGTTCATCCAGCGGCAGAAAACTGTCAACTTCGTAGTAAACACCAAGCTGTCCTTCCTTGAACTCATTCTTTTTAACCACGCACTGCCATCCCATGACATGCGCAAGTTCAAGAAAATCCGATTCAGGTATCGTACTAATCGCCTTTACCTTTTGAATTGTAACCAGTGATCTCATTTTTACCTCTTTGATATTTTATTTATCAAAAAACTTGCGCTTTATATTTGTTATGCGATGCTTTTAGCCTGCATTTTGACATACTACTATATATTCATATAACATTGTATTTACAGTTTTTCCTGCAATATTTGTGGGTGAATTTCTGCTTGGCATCGCTTTATTACTTAATGCTCGTTCATATGTTATTATATGCTTAAAACCATTATTCTCAAATGTTTCTGCGATAAATTGATCTGTTGGTAATACTACATTTTTTACAGTTCTATTTCCAACAACATATATTACAATACCATTTTTATTTATATTTTTAGCAATATTATTTATTGATTCCTGTAAATCAAAATAAAAAGATGATACCTCTAACGCTCTCTTTTTATCTGCCTTATATATTTTTAAAATTGATTCTGCCATACAATTATTATTCATTGTCTCAGAAACACGACTGCCACCCATTAACAT
>WQRT01000064.1 GCA_009786625.1 Treponema sp. | reverse complement strand
TCGCTCTGCGTGAAAGCGAAATCGCCGCGCAAAACAGAATCAATGTGCGCGAACTTGTACCGCGCCGCCTGAGAGAACGCGATACTGCCGAAGCCGGTGTACTGATCACCAATCTTGATTCAGCTTCACATTCCGTGACAGTCAGGCTTGACATCGGTCCGCCGAATACCGGAGACGAGCAAAGCGGCATGGCAAAACCTGCGGGACAGGCGTTTGTAGATGGAGCTTTTGAAAAGCGCGTAACGGTAGGAAGCGGGCAGAATTCCATTGTATATTTTGATGTTGGAGCCGTTANAGAGGGGAATGTTACGCTAAACTTTACNGTTAATTCTAATATTTTAAATGAGCGCCTTGTCCGNGAGATGATAATTGAACATNCGTATGTCATGGAAACTGTTACAACTACAGGAACCGTTACAGGACAGTCGGCGAGCGAAGGTTTTGTCATACCATCATTTGCGGATAANGGTGTTGGAAGCCTTTCACTAACGTTAGACGCCACGAGNTTNAGTCTGCTTGAAAGCGCCGTAACATATGTTTTTAATTATCCCTACGGCTGCCTTGAACAGCGGACTTCTTTCCTTATGCCTCTTGTTGTTTTNTCTGAATANCTCGATTCCTTTAACATGGCGGCGAACATCGCAGATCCGCGCCGCGTGATAGAAAACGAGATGAGATACTGGGGTACTCTTCAGATGTCAAACGGAGGTTTTCCATACTGGCCTTCCGGCACAAGAGGAGATTTTTATGTAAGTTTGAGAATTGCGCACATTATCGGTATCGCGCAGTCAAAAGGATTCAATATTCCGTCATCTGTCAATATAAGATCATTGATTACTTACCTTAACCGCGAATTTCAGCTAATGTCGAATTTGCAAAACAACGCTGCCAATTTTGTTTACCAATCATACCTGCAAAGTTATATGTTATATGTTATGACACTGCTCGGCGAGAGAATTGATCCTTCAAGGTTAGCTGAAATCCTGAGGCGTAATAATGTTGATCCATCTGTACTTGCGTTTATCGGAATGGCTTACCGTGAACTTGGACGCGAGAGTGACGCCGCCGCTACAGCGCAGCGTCTGCGGAACCTGATCCGCATGACAGCAAGAGGCGTTGATCTCACTGACCCGATGGAGAATCAGCGCTACAGTTACTACGGCGGGAAAGTCGAGCAGTTGGCGCTTACCTTGCAATTTTTCGCCGATCAATATACCGGAGATGAAATAAACACGCGCCTTTTATACACATTATTAAACAATGAACGTTCAAGCGCGGGAAGATGGGTGCACATAACAGGGCTTTGGGAAAGCACCGCTGTAATTGTCCGCGTGTTATGCGCTGTAGACGCGTTAATCAGAGCGGAAAATCTTCAAAATATTGATGTAAACGCAAAAATAGTTATGGGAGCCAACGAACTTTTACAGGGCGTTTTCAGGGGGTTAAGCGCAAAACCTGTTACGCGGACAATGGAGTTTTCCGATCCGCTTTTATCAAGGCTTCCGCGTGATAATATGCAGCAGTTGGATTTTACACGTAACGGAACCGGAAACATTTATTACACCGCATCATTGCGTTACGCGATACCATCAGAGCTTCAGTCGTTACGCGATGAAGGTCTTGGAGTGTTCCTTACAGTCGCGGATTTAAACACCGGCAGTGAAATTACAGGTTCAACGCTTGAAAGCGGAAAAACATACCGCGCGAATGTGAGAGTATCTTCGACAAGGGATCGAACCTATCTTGCTCTCCGCGTTCCTGTTCCATCCGGCGCGGAAATTCTTGACATGGCTTTTGTAACAACAGCTTCCTATGATGACATGCGCGGAAATGAAAATGAACACAGGGGATCATGGTTAAGCCATCAGGTGATTATGGATAACGAGATACAATATTTCTGGGATCAATTTAATAGGGGAGAGTCAAATGTCAGTTTCCTGTTCCGGGCTGTAAGAAGAGGAGTGTACCCGACGCCGCCCGCTCAAGCTGAGTGTATGTACGAGAGTGAGATTTTCGGCAGAAGCAGGGGAATGATATATACAATAGAGTAGGGGTTAGGGATTAGGGACTAGGGAATAGGGGTTAGGGATTAGGATAATACAAGTTGAATATCATGTTGCTTGCGAACAATAACCCTAGTCCCCGATCTCCAGTCCCTAATCCCCTATTGAAGATTATACAAAATAAAATTTTCTACATTGCCGCGATTTTAATAGCGTCCATCTTAGTATCATTTATTTTACTGCGTTTTTTGCCTTATCCGCAGTTACGTGATTTTCAAACACGGCCTTTTAGTGTCCGCTATTATGACCGTTACGGGATATTATTGCAGATAACGCCTGTTGGGGAGGGGCTGCGAAGGGAGAAGGCGCGGGAGATTCCGCGTTCTGTAAAAGATGTTTTTGTTTTCGCCGAAGATAAAAGATTTTTCAGCCATATCGGCGTTGATTTTTTTTCTGTTTTTCGGGCGTTATACCAAAATACCGCCGGAGGCAGAAGAGTAAGCGGAGCATCTACAATTACGATGCAGCTTGCGCGGTTAATAAATGACGCTTCCAGTACCACGGCAGAGTACCGGCCGCCGCGAAGACAGACGATAAATCAAAAAATCGCCGAAGCGTTTAACGCTCTGCGGCTTGAAGCGCGTTTTTCAAAAAATGAAATATTACAGATGTACCTTGAATCTCTTCCATTCGGTTTCGGCGCGGAAGGCGCGGCTTCGGCGGCGCGGACTTTTTTTTCCTGTGAATTGGACACGCTCTCTCCAGCGCAAATTTTCTGTCTTGCTGTGATACCGAGGCGTCCCGGTTTTTACAATCCTCTTGATTATAAGGAAAATTGTTTAGCGGCCGCGTCTGAGCTGCAGTCAAAATTTGCAGCTAACAAAAGGCTGGCGCGGAAATATCCGCTGTTTGCGCAGATTGACGGGCATGACTGGAGTTTCGCGCTTTCATCGGCGCGCCGCTTTCAATATCCGTTTGAACTGCCCCACCTTATCCGTATAATTGATTCAGAAAACCGGCGGCCTGCTTCAGGCGAGATGCGTTTATCAATCGATATTGATCTTCAAAATTACCTTGAGGACAAAATCGCGGGCAATGTAACAATGTACTATTCATCGCGCATAACAAACGGAGCGTCGATTGTGATAGACAATGAAACCGGAGAAATACTCGCATGGGTGGGAAGCGCGGATTTTTTCGATGAGGACGCTGCCGGGCAGATTGACGGCGTGCTTGCGTTGAATCAGCCGGGAAGCAGCATGAAACCGTTCCTTTACGCGATGGCTCTGGAAAAAGGTTTTTACCCGTCAGGGGTCATCGCCGACGTGCCGATGACCTTCGGCGAAAGTGAAATTTACATACCGCAGAATTTCAACAACCGTTTCAACGGACCTGTTCTTTTCCGCGCGGCTCTCGCATCAAGTTTGAATATTCCGGCAGTGTATCTGCTCTACAGGCTCGGCGTTAGGAATTATACGCAGCTTCTTTTATCGCTCGGTTTTGACTCGGTTGAAAACTCCGCGGGAGACGCGGGATTGGGGCTTGCTTTGGGAAACGCTCCTGTCAGTCTTTTTGAGCTTGCGCGGGCATTCAGCGTTTTTCCGCGCGATGGAATATATATGCCACTGACATGGGAAATGTCAGATAACGGTGCAGAAAGATCAATGAACAGAAATAAAAGAAAAGTAAATAATGGATCAATTACAAATAACGCTGTGAGAATTTTCGCCGAAGATACATCGCGTCTTGTCTGTTCATTTTTATCGGATTCAAGCGCGAGAGTTCTGGCTTTCGGGATGGGAAGGAATTTCAGAACGACATTTCCCGCCATATTCAAAACAGGAACATCGAATCAATATCAAAACATCGCGGCTCTTGGAGCGACAATGAAATATACAGTCGGAGTGTGGATGGGTAACTTCACGGGAGAGACTGTCCTTGACAAGACAGGAAGCTCTGTACCGGCGGCGATTGTGCGCGATACATTGAATGTCCTCCATAGAACTAATTACGCGGACACACAGCTTGATTTTCCCGTGCCGGGAGAATGGAATGTAAGAAGGATCTGCGCTGTGTCGGGAATGGATCCGTCGAATGCCTGTCTTTTTATCATCAATGAATATGTGCACCCTGACGAAGAAAGGAGGGCATGCTCGTGGCACAGAATCGTAAACGGCAGAAGTGAAACAACTTACCCTGCCGAATACCAAAGCTGGTTTAATTCGTCCGTAAGATACGGCTCTCTTGATTATTCATCAAGCCCGCTTGAAATCTTAAATCCGCGCGGCGGCTTTGTATACCTGTCAAGCCCGGCTCTTCAAAACGATGAAATCCCGGTTGAGGTAATCGGCGGCGGCAGCGGCGTATTGCACGTAACGCATAACGGCGTGTCATTTAACGTAAACAGGCCTTTTACGTTTTTTCTGCCGCGCGTAAGGGGAAGCAATTCCCTTTATGTCCGCAGCGGCGGGGAAGAGCAGACTGTTAATTTTTCGGTTGAGTGAAAAATAAATAAATTCCAAATATTCCTTTTATTTGTGTTTCTCAAGATTATTTACAAAAATGAGTAAAAATACACATATTTGTGGTGTATAAAAAAGTATACACCATGAAATATCATATAAAACATTGATAAATGCTTTACAAAGTTAGAAAAAAACATTATAAATAACTAATACAAGCCTTAATTGAGCCGGAGGTTATTCGATGAATAAAAATATCTTTTTCACTATCATTTTTGTATTTGTAAGCAATATTTTTGCTGTCTACGCGCAGGATATGATTATTCTGAGAGACGGAAGCATAATTGAGGCGAAAGTCACTGAATTATCTAATTCGGAAATTAGGTATCTTCGATTTAACCATTTGGACGGGCCCGTTATTGTCATTCCCAGAAATAACGTTCTTTCTATAAGATACGAAAACGGTACTGTGGAAATTATTAGCTCTGTCCCCTCGGTTAGTCAGGATAATGTTCAAGCTGATCCGCCGCAGCAGCGGCCGGATAGACAGCCTCCCGCCAGGCCGGGAACGCCTTCTTCCCCGGCTGCGTCTGCACCTGCGTCCGCGGCTGTGCCGGCTGTCCCTGTGCTTGGCGAAGCAAATTTATTACAACAGGCGTTGAACAGGTTACCTGCCGTGGCGGTAGCGGGGAACAATTTAAATTTTACATTCGGCGGCGATGTATGGATTGCCATGCTTAACGGAAGGAATTTTTTAGCCGGAACAATTACGATGGAAGAAACTGATGAAGGTGTAATGTTGTCGCTCAGGCAAACCCATGTCTATCCGCCGAGAGATTTACCGGGTATAAGTTGGTGGATTAGAACGCCGGGTCCTGTTATTAATCTTGAATATAAAATTGGTCCGCCTGCCTCCCTTAGTTTTGTTTCCAGCTCAAGAGATTCAAATGAAAGAGAATCCGGCAGAGATAACCGGCAGGCTCAACAGAACGTCAGGCAGGATAATTCCAATACGGAAAATCTCGCTGGTTTTAAATTCTCAATGGGAGCAGTTTTCGGTATTGCATCACTTGAAGATACAATGACCTATACCTATATGAATGGAACAACTTTCACTTACACTGACAGTGGGACATACTTTGAAATAATGCCATTATTTAACTTTAGGTTTTTATTTTCTTCAAGTAGTAATTTTTATTATGGATTTGGCTTTGAAATGGCTTTCTCTCCAGTGTTATTCAGTATAACAGGTGATTTCGGCTTACCTATGGATGGAATAATTGCTCCATACGGAATTATTGGAGGTAATAATTTTCATTTTCATTTTGGTTATGATTTTGCTTTTGGCGGATTTTATATTTCTCCTGTATACATTGTTAACAATCATTTTTTAATCGGTATTCATCTAGTTGTTCTGGCGAGTACCAATAATATCAGTATTTCGTCGTCTATGGTATCAGATAATCAAAACTATAAAATGAATAGCTATAAATTTGGTGTTTCACTGCAATATGTTTTTTAAAACAGCGCGGAAGACACGTTGTTCTTGTTAATAATTTCTCATGCAATGGTTAAAATCATCTTATACTGCCCCTAGCGTTTTATTCCAATTTATGCTATAATACCACCATGAAAAACCTTAAATCATCAATACTAATATTAATGGGAGTTATACTTATTTTGAGCGCTACAGAAACAGTCGATGCCCAGAATCTGGGCGATGGAATTTTTGCGCGGATTACGACCAACCGGGGGGAGATTATCGTTCAGCTTGAATATCAGAGAGCGCCTCTTACGGTTTGTAATTTTATCGCCCTTGCCGAGGGCAGGATGGACAACCACAGAGGCAGGCGTTTTTATGACGGGCTGACTTTTCACCGGGTAATTTCCCGGGCAAACGGCGATCCTCAGGATTTTATGATTCAAGGCGGATGCCCTCTTGGAACAGGTTCGGGCGGACCGGGCTATCAGTTTCCTGACGAGATTCATCCCGAGCTAAGGCACAGCAGACCCGGCGTCCTCTCGATGGCAAACGCGGGTCCCGGCACTAACGGCAGCCAGTTTTTTATCACCATTGCGCCTACGCCGCATCTGGACGGGCGGCATACTGTTTTCGGCTATGTCGTTCAGGGGCAGAACATCGTTAATACAACGAGGCAGAGAGACAGGATTCAGTCGATAACAATTGTCCGCAACGGGCAAGCCGCCTTGGCGTTCAGAGCGGATCAGGAAAATTTTGACAGGCTGCTCGCGCAAGCCGGAGCCGCGGTCGAAAGGGATTCGCAGAATCAGCGTCAGAGAAGCATCGATCAAATCGCCGCCGATTATCCCAACGCGCAGCGGACAGCGTCCGGCATCTACTATATCATCCAAAGGCAGGGAACCGGCAATCAACCGGCGCGCGGAAATAATGTCAGCGTTCATTACACAGGCAGGCTTCTTAACGGCACTGTTTTTGACAGTTCCGCCAACAGGGGAAGACCGATTGAGTTTGCCGCCGGAACCGGAAGGGTTATTCAAGGGTGGGATGAAATCGTTCTTCAAATGAGAGCGGGCGAGAAAAGACTTGTTATAATTCCGCCTGAACTTGGTTACGGCGACAGGGCGGTTGGAGGGGTTATTCCCGCCAACAGTTTTCTTGTTTTTGAAATGGAATTGATTAGTTTCAGATAACAAANAATTATGAGTGACGAAAACAGCAAAAATAATAATGTATCGTCTGATATAACCGGAAGGAAAATATTTTTTCTNTTTCCCACAAATTCTATTCAAAATCATATTATGAATGAATTGGTGCAGCAGGAATATGAAGTGTACACCGCGAAGGATCATTCGCGGCTTTTGCGTTCGTTAAAAAAAATGTCCGATTCCGTTGTTTTTATTAATATGGANGAGGGAATGGCCGCCAGTGAATGGGAAAAATGGATAANCGGCATAAAATCCGCTTGTCCCAAGCTTGATTTCGGAGTATTTTCTTCCAAACCGGATGATGAGTTACGCGATAGAATGATTAAATCGTCGCTTGTTACATGCGGGTTCTTCGCGTTAAAGCATGACATGAGCAAATGCACAGAACCTGTAATTGAAAATTTGATCAAAGTAAATGTGAAAGGGCGGCGAAAATATCTGCGCGCCGCTCTCGCCCCCGACGCGAACGCCGTTATAAATATTCCGCATAACGGCGAGTATATAAACGGCGTTTTAAAGGACATCAGCGTCGTGGGCGTGTCGTGTGTTTTTGAGCAGGATCCCAACTATCCCAAAAACACGCTTTTAAGCGATATACAACTGCGTCTTCAAAGCCAGCTTCTCAGGGTAGAAAGCGTTGTATTCGGCTCAAGAGAAGGCGGCTCCACCGGCGATAAAATTTATGTATTACTTTTCACCCAGAAAGTCGAATCCGAAGTCCGCGCGAAAATACGAAAATATATCCAGCAGAGCCTGCAATCCAAAATGGACGTTGAAATAAATAATTAAAATCTTTTCGGCCTGGGCTGTTCCAAAACCGGTAAGAGTTTTAAAGCAGCCTCAGTTTAGTCCGAAAAGTTTTATTCCTTCTCCCGGAAATTTTTCCTTTACCGATGCGATGGCGCGTTTAATTGCCTGCGCTTCTTCATCTTCACACCAGATGATAAGCGCGAAATTTTCTTCCGGCCAGACCGCGTCCCCCATGCGGGGGCCGCAAGCGCCGACCCCGTACAGGTTGGGAATTTTCGAGTAATGCTTTCCGGCTTCTTCCTTTGCCAGAGCCTCCAGTATATTTTCTTCTACTGATCTGTTCGCGATTATTTCTACCCTGTTCATACATCCTCCGTGCCGGTGTTTTCATTTATCTCACGCTCAAAATCTTTCTGCGCGGCGATTATCATTTTCGCGCGTCCCATGCCCGCGGCGATTCTTTCGCGTCTTTCACGCGCTTTTGCCGCGCGTTTGTCAGAGTTCTTGTGAATTATCGAGTAGACGACCGGCATGAGGAACAATGTCATCAATGTGCCGAATGAAAGGCCGCCAAGAACTGTTTTCCCGATCGGCGCTACAAGTTCAGTTCCCTCGCCGGGGAAGAACGCCATCGGTACAAGACCGAGTATTGTTGTAACGGTTGTCATCAATATGGGGCGGAGGCGGCTGCGCGATGCTTCAAGGATCGCTTCTGTAAGTTCATAACCTCTTTTGCGTAACAGGTTTGTGTAATCAACAAGGATAATGCCGTTATTTGTGATAATGCCGATTAGCACAAGAAGCCCGACCGCTGTAAGCGCGTTAAAGATTGTGTCGGTTATAAGATATATCGCCACAATTCCAATGACAGATAACGGAATCGTAAGAATGATGATAAAAGGAGACCTGAATGATTCAAAAAGGCTTGCCATGATACCGAATACAAGGAATATCGCCACGATGCAGATCAATATAAATCGTCCGAATATTTTTACCATTTCCGCGTTGGAGCCGCCGTATTCAATTACAACGTCGTCTTCTATAGGTATTTCTTTTCTAATAAGGTCTTCAACAAGTTCCTGTAAAATATTTGTTCTTGCTCCCGGTTTCGCGCCCGCCGTTACGTGAATTACGCGGCTCTGGTTTTCGCGGTTGATCGAAAGCGGTCCCGTGCCTTCCTGATACTGCACAAAACTTGAAAGCGGAACCCTGCCGCCTGACATCTGGCTGTTAATAAAAATATGGTCGAGCGCAGGAAGGGTATTTCTATCCGCTTCCGCGAGGATTAATAGAACATCGTAATCCTTGCCGCCTGATTTATACCTTGTGGCTGTCACGCCGTCTACAGCCGCTTTTATCTCGTTGCCGACAGTGTAGGTGTTAAGCCCGAGCGCGTACATTTTCTCGCGGTCGATAATAATTTCGTACTGCGGAAGCCCGTCTCTTAAATCAACCTGCGGCTCTGTAACATGATCAGAAAGTCTTTCGCGTAACAAACTCGCGATTTGCTCTCCGAGCGCTTTTCCTTTAACAAGATCGTCCGTGCGCAGAATAATATCAACCGCGCTGCCGCCCATCATGGCGCCCATGCCGCCGCCGCCGAACGAGAAAATGACTCCGGGGAACTGGTTAAAATACGGACGCATAATATCTTTTATTTCGTTGGCGGTTTCGATCCTCTCTGAATATTTCGGAAGATTGATGCGGAGAGAGCCTGAGTTGCCGCCGCCTCCGCCGATACCCATAAAACCGCCGCCTCCGGCGTTCAATACAAGCCTGTCATAGCCTTTAACTTCTCTTTCCACAATTATCTGAAGCTGCCTTAATACGGCTTCAGTTTCCGCAAGGGGTGTTCCCATCGGAAGCGTCGCCGTTATGCTGACATTATCGCTATCCTGCTGCGGCATGAACTCCCATCCGATTACAGGAATCATCGCGATGCTGGCGGCAAGAAGTAAAACAATTAAACCAATGACCACAAATTTTATTTTTAAAACAAATCTGACGGCGCTCTTGTAGGCGTTATCGAGCCATACGAAGAATTTTTCAAACGCCGAATCGATGACTGCTATTATTCCCTTTAAAGGCGCTTGTTTTCGCGTAACGATGGGAAAGTAGTGGCTGCACAAAACCGGCACAAGGAAAATCGCCGTAAAAAGCGAAATCGCGAGGGAAATTACAACTGTAAACGCAAGGCCGGAAAACATTTCGCCCGCAATCTCAAGAAGACCCTGGAACATGACAAGCGGAGCGAAAACGCAGATTGTCGTAATGGTGGAAGCTGTGATAGCCGTAATCATCTCCGACGATCCAAGGATGGACGCGGTTCTTAGTTTTGCGCCTTTTTCGCGGTAACGGTAAATGTTTTCAAGGATAACAATCGAGTTATCAATCAACATTCCGATTCCAAGCACAAGACCTGCCATTGTCATAAGGTTAAGAGTAAGCCCGCCGAAGTACATTAGAAGCATCGTTATTATAACGGAGACAGGGATGCTGATTCCGATTATCAATGTCGGTTTAATCGACCTAAGGAATAAAAAGAGCGTGAGAATCGCGAGAATCGCGCCTGAAAACGCGGTTGATGTAACCTGATTTAAAGAATTTTCAACGATATCTGTCGTGTTAAAAAGCTCCGTTATCTGAACATCGGGCGGAAGTTCGCGTGAAATCCTGTTCAGTCTTGCGCGTAACTCTTTTGCTGTCTGAACCGAATTCTTTCCGCTTTGCTTTGAAACATTTAACGTAACGGCTGCCTGGCCGTTTACAAGCACGACGCTTGTTTCATCGCGGAAGCCTTCGTAAACGTCGGCGATGTCGCGCAGGTAGATGGAGCGGGGCAGAGGCATACTGCTTCCTACCCTGTAGTTGATTACGGTATTTCTGATTTCGTCTAACGATGTATATTCACCCATCGTGGTAAGAAGGTAAGACATTCCGCCTTCTGTGATTGTTCCGGCGGCTGTCTGCATATTCTGAATGGCGAGCATCTGCTGGATCTGGGTAATTGTAAGATTATACGCTTCCAGCCGGCTTTGCGGGAACACGACGCGGATAACTTTCCGCCGGCCGCCGTCAACGGAAGCGGTCGCGATGCCCGGCGTCTGTTCGATTCTGGGGATGATTGTGTCTTCCGCGATTTCGCGTAACTCTTCCGGCGTGCGTCTGTCCGATGTTACCATAAGCCCCATGATCGGAATCATGGAAGGATCAAATTTAAAAATCATCGGAGTATCAGCGCCTGAAGGCATATAATTTCTGACGCGTTCCAGAAGATCGCGGATCGAGTTTGACGCGTCGGACATATCCGTTCCGTATGTAAACTCCATTATTACAAGACTCGTTCCCTTGCTTGATATTGATGTAACTTTTTCAAGCCCCGATGCGCTTGAGAGAACCGCCTCCAATGTGCGCGTAATGGAACGCTCAACTTCTTCGGGACCGGCTCCCGTGTATGACGTGTATACCGCGAGGATCGGCGGATTGATTTCAGGGTAAAGATCGATCGGAAGGTTTATCATCGCGAAAACGCCGAGTCCGATCAATAAAAGGAAAATGATTAAAAATGTTGTAGGCCGCGCAACGACCGATTTTATCATGCTCATGGCTGCACTCTCAACGGGGTAACGCGCTCAATAACATTTACTCTGGAGCCGTCATCAAGCAATGTCTGTCCTCTTACTACAACCTCATCGTTAGGTGAAAGTCCGTTAATGATTTCCGCCACTCCGTCAATCATTATGCCGGGAGTAACGATTCTTTTTTGCACGACAGTGATCGCGGGATCATCATTATCACTCGCGGTTATATAAACGTATTGTTCACCGAATCTGTTAATAACGGCGTTTGCGGGAATTTTTACAATGTTATTTTTGCGTTCCGTGATGACGCGCACTTTTGCGAACATTCCCGGTTTTAATCTGTTAGTTGAATCTCTTACGCTTATGCGTACTTCCATTGTTCGTGACATAAGGTCTACAGTCGGCGATAACTCGCTGATATTTCCCTGAAAAATTTCTCCGGGCCACGCGTCAAGCGTTATTTCGCACGGAAGGTTAACCGCCATTCTTGATATAAATCTTTCCGCGACATTAAGCCTTATTTCCAGAGCGCTGCCGCCAGCGATGCGGACAAGCGGCACTGCCTGTGAGATTGTCATTCCAACCTGCGCGGTTACCGATGTAATTGTTCCGCTTATGGGAGCCGTTACGATGCTTGGTAAAAATGTCATTCCGGGGCGAGAAGGATCAACAGACGCGATCCGCGATCCGCGTGATACCCTCGATCCTACCGAAACATATACTTCCGTAATTCTTCCGGCGGCATCCGAATACGCGTCAACTGTGGAACCAGCCCAAATATCGCCCGAGAGCGCGATGTAATCTTGAATCTGCCCTTCAACCGCTATCGTGGTGTTTACAGCGAAAACTGGTACTTCAGGAACCGATACCGTGGAGCTCTGCGCTCCTGTAATATTGCCGTATGCTTCTTTTATCCGCTCGCATCCTGAAAATAAAATCATTATTATCAATACGGGAAAAACCCATTTGATTTTTGGCCCCGAATACCGGCGGCTAATCCCCGCGGTCATTTTTACGTTATATGAAATTTTCATTATTATCTCCTTCCCGATAAGGTTCCGAACGGAACTCCGGTTGAATATTCAAGGTCGATTAGACCGTTAAGGTAATTAAAGTGCTGCTCTAAAAGTTGAACCCGCGCCTGCATCAACGACTGCTCGGCGTTTTGCACTTGAAAATAATCCTGCAAACCAGCCTGATAAGCCTGTTCTGTCANACGGTACGACTGCTGCGCGAGGTTTACNGTCTGCGTCAGAGCCTGCGCGTTGACCCTTGTTCTTTCGAGCGAAAGCACAGTATTGTAAACTTCAATTTCAGTTCCTGTTACCATCTGCGCAAGCCCTATGTTCGCGGTTCTTATCTGATCATCTAAATTTGTTATCGCTTGTGAATCGCCGCTCCAAGGGAGGAGGCTGTGAAGGCGCACAGCCAGAGTGATGGACAATGATCCGCGATCCATCCAATAATCTCCGTTAAACCACGAATCCGCGAATGGGTCTCTTGTAAAAATAGGATTATAACTCCAGCTTAAACTCAACGTAGGGATGAGCGTGTTAACTTGAATCTTACGCGCGCTTTGCAGCATCATGATAGTTTGCCGTAATTC
>WQRT01000063.1 GCA_009786625.1 Treponema sp. | reverse complement strand
CTCATTTACGGTTGCTTTTTAAATCGGCGTTCGGTCAAACTATCGGTTCGTATATTCGTTCCAGAAAAATGGCAGTAAGCATTGAAGATCTCCTTGGAACTGACTTGAATGTTCTGGATATTGCTTACGATTACGGACTCGGTTATGAACAATCATATATCAGGGCTTTCAAACGGGAATACGGACTAACACCCGGCGAAATGCGTAAATCAAAATCAGATAAAATAATAAGTAAAACTTCCCCCTTATGTTTATATGATTCTAACAGTTTGACAAATACAAATTTCCAGGGTAATGATACTATTAAAACAATGCAAAGAGGAATTCGCGGCGCTTATAATTTTGAAACATGGTATGACACAGGAAGTATCGCAATGTCATTGACAAACTGCGGAGGTTTTAAATGCAAGTGGAACAAAGCAGGTGATGCGATTTTCCGCACAGGTAAACATTTTGATGAACTTTTAACACATTCACAAATTGGAAATATAGAGGTCGATTATGGAATCAGCTTTTTAAGCCGGGGCGGTTCGTATCTGGGTGTTTACGGCTGGACGATTGATCCATTAGTAGAGTTTTATATAGTAGAAAACGGATTAACCAACAGTTTTCATTACGCGAATCGTAAAGCAAATATCAATATAAACGAAGGTTCCTATGAAGTATATGAATTTGGTAAAAAAAAGTCGCCTTCAATAATAGGTATAAACGACTTTAAACAATACTGGAGTATACGTACAAATAACCGCTCAAGCGGAACAGTGAATGTAAGTGAACATTTTAATGCATGGGAAAAATTGGGTATGCATCTTGGAGTAATACACGAAATCTCATCTTTCGTAGAAGGGATTCAAAGTTCCGGAGCCGCAGAAGTTTATCGTAATATTTTATTATTGGATAAAAAGGCCATAAAGAAGAAAAGCGCATAAGAAAAGGAGTTTGTAATCAATGCATAAACATCACGAAGAATCAATTAAAAATATGACTGCTCATTATAGTCAAAATAAAGAAATTACCGCGTTGTTTCTGATAGGTTCAGTTGCCACCGGTACAGAACGACCTGACTCAGACCTTGACGGCGTTGCAATTGTATCGCAGGAATATTATGAAGAAAAGAAAAAAAAGAGTATGGAATGTGAATCGGTTTTTGGAAAATGTACTTATGAAAACGGTTATTTCGATGTTCACTTTATGACTCGTCAGCATTTGGAAAATCTGGTAAATAATGGTTCGGAACCCGGACGTAATATGTTTACAAACGCGCAGCCGCTTTTTTGCCATCAACCTGATCTGCGGGAACTTGCCGCTAAAATTCCGATTTTTCAAAAACAGGAAGCCGCCGAAAAACGACTTCGGTTTTACTGCACCTTAAAGCAATTTTATTCATATTTTTGGAAAATCTGTAAACCGGAAGGATTTGCCAGACATCATGTTGCAAATGGTATGGTGTATAATTTATACCGTCTTATCCTGATTGAAAACGAAATTTTATTTCCTTCTGTGCGTAAATTAGAAATGACTGTAATTAACGCAAAAAATAAACCTGAAGGTATAGTTGATAAATGCGGAAAATTTATGGATACCTTAAAAGATGAAGATGCTATAGCAATAATTGAAAGCTATGAAAGCTGGACATCTTATAATTACCCCAAAGATTTCCAATTCATTTCTAATAATTTTTCTGATCCATGGGAGTATTGAAATTTCAAATATAAAAAAATATTAAGGTAAGGCTTAATATTATTAAATTATAAAGTTCGTGCGGTTCGCAGAGTTCGTGTAGTTCGTTTTGTTCGTGGTAAAAAACCTCATTAAAAAGCAGCAATTCTCGTTTATTTAACTCGAAAATAAACAATTATCGTTGTTATTTTTCATTGCTTTTATCATTTTTAGCGATATTATTAATGTATGAGAAGACTTTTATTTTTTCTTGTAATATCGCTGTTTCTCTCTTTTTTGTTATGCTGCGCTTATGATGGATATTTACGCGGCGGCAGTGATAGCGGCGGCGGAGGGTATTCCCCGGAAGGTTCAAGTTCCGGAAGCAATGATGACGGTAACCAGTACGAACTAAAACCGGGGCAGTTAACCGCCGGGGAATGGAGCGATATTAAAAATTACGATTTTTATCTGAATCTTTTTAATGTGAATGAAAGCCTTAATATTAATGAAGATCAACGCAGTAGAAATTTCGCGGTATATAAAAATTATTTCGGATTTGAAACGCGTTTTATGATAACCGTTAATGTTGATAATCAGGGACAGCCTGTAAAAGACGCTGTTGTTGAGTTATATGATGCGGAAGAACCCCTAGAACTGCTTTTTACCGCAAGAACAAATGTTCTCGGCAGCGCTTATTTGTTTCCCGAATACGATTTAACTGATAATAGTATAATTGTCAGAGCCGTAAGCGGCGGCAATGAAAACAGCATGACATTTGTATACGACGCTGATAATATTCAGATAACGCTTGATGGCAGCGCCGCGCCTCAATCTATTCTTGATTTAATGTTTGTAATTGACACCACAGGTTCCATGGGTGATGAGTTAAATTATCTTAAATCCGAGATAGCAAATGTGATTGACGGTATTTCCAGCAGCAATGCTAATTATGATATTAGGTTAGCGCTGTTATTTTACCGTGATATAGGTGATGACTATGTTACAAGATATTTTGATTTCACCGGAAATATTAATACACAACAGGAAAATTTATCAAAACAATTCGCAGCCGGCGGCGGGGATTATCCCGAAGCTGTAGATATAGCATTGTCAGAGGCTGTAGAAAAAGATTGGAGCGCGGGCAGCGCGGTGCGTCTCATTTTCCATGTTTGCGATGCGCCTCCTCATAATGGACAGGAGAATAAGACTGTTTTCTATAACGCTGTCAGGACAGCCGCTGAAAAAGGCATCCGTATAATCCCTGTCGCGTCAAGCGGCGTTGATCTTAATACGGAGTTCCTTCTCAGGCAGGAAGCGTTAATGACAGGCGGAACTTATATTTTTCTTACAGACGACAGCGGTATTGGTTACGAGCATCTGAAACCTACAATAGGTGAATATGTTGTGGAGTATCTTAACGCCTGTATGATACGTGTTATCAATGAGTACATCACGGGAGAAGAAACAGAACCTGTTCCCTATTATAACGCCCAATAAACTACTTCTTCCGCCTGAAGACGCGGTAGTTGATATTTGGAAAGATGTTGTGGCGGCGTTCAAGGTTTGTAAGCCATTCGGTGCTGATGTAGTTACTGCCGAGAGCTTCGTAAATTGTGGTAAAGTTACGGAGGGAGTTTTCCGCCTGAACATGCGCGTATTCCGTTGATTCCTGCGTGTGTAATAGTTCCGGCCAGTCGGATGATTGAGCTAAAAGAATTTCGCGGGCTGCCTGGTTTAACGCGCGTTCTTTTATCCCCGAGTCGTCGGGGAAACGCTCGGCGAGTTCTGTCATCCGTTCCATGGCGCGCGAAAGATGGCGGTAGATCCAGTCATTGGAAACGTCCAGCCAGGTTTCAGCGTAGCCATTTTCGCCGTTAGATGAAAATTCCGGTTTTACAACTTGTATGGTAGACAGGTTCTGCTCAAAAATATATTCACTGGGAGTGACAAACTGTACTTCCTCGTTTTCTGATGCCATTCTGAACAGCGCTTCAAGGAATTGCGGACCTTCGTACCAGAAGCGGACATAATTTCTTACGTTATGTGTCAATAAGCTGATCGGAGTTTCGGTCATGTGCTTTGCCGCTTCTTTAAGGCGGGTAATCGTGTTTTCAAGGTAATCTCTTGCGTGTTCAACCGCCATGTTGGCCGCCGCCGCCGGATTGTAGATGCCTTTTCCGTCATCCGTTTTAACCTTTGTTATGCCTTGATTGTTTGACACATGGCGCGAGCGGTATTTATATCCCGTCTTGCGGCGTTCTCCGTCCGCGCCTAAAAACTGGCTTACTTGTTCAAGCGGCAGTTCATAACCGGCATCCCTGTCATTGTTGCGGTACACCTCGCTGCGGATCATTTTTTTTATATCACGCGCCGCGTATAAATCCCGCGCCAGAACAAAAGTTCCGTTCGGTGTTTTTGCCGGGTAAAAAATTCCCTTATCAGGAGGAGGGCTGCCGCATAGAAGTCCGTGGGTGTCAAGGATTGTGTATGTGTAGTTATATGCCCGCAAAAAAGGTTCAAGTTCGGAAGTCCAGCCGAGATCGGGAAGGCAAAAACCCTGAGGGCAGCTTCCAAAGTGGCGCCTGTAAATCGCCGCGGGTATTTCCATCTGCGCCTGTAAAGATTCGCTGTTATGACTGATAAAAGGCAGAAAGGCGTGAGTCGCGGAAGAAGCCAGAATCTCGAGCTTCCCCTTCCGCTTGTAAAAATCGAACGCTTTAAGCAGATTTTTTTCATACTGCTCCGTGTACGCGATCCGCCTGTCTACCGTCTGGTTGTAATAGTCCTGCGCAAGTTTTTTTATTCTGCTGTCGTACGCGCGTTCAACTTCCTGTCTGCCGAAATCAATCTGCTTATCAACGTACGCAAGATATTTTTTCTGAAGCTGCGCGTCATTCAAAAGGTGGCACAATACCGGGGAAATCGCGATTGCCAGTTTAAAGGGAACATGATCGTTATCAAGCCTGTTAATCGTTTCAAGAAGGGGCATCATGATCTCTGACACGAATTCAAAATAACGGCCTTCTTCGCCCGCCTGTGTCAAATCTTCTTCCCTGTTACATTCCCTGACAAAAGGCAGGTGGGCTTCAAGAACAATCGATATCGCGTAACGGGAATCCATATTTACTGCCTCTTTGTTCTTGACAAGCGATCCGTGTTTGTTGTTACCGATAAATCCTGTAATCCCGACAGAAGCATTAATGGATTTCGGCACATAATCGCGATATCCGCGTTTTCATTCATGCGCGGCAGGTAAAAAGGCGATGAACACGCGATTTGTATTTCCGAGGTTCCGCGCATTACGCAGAGTTTTATTACATATAGCCCCGCGTCCTGGGACGAATGTTCGGCGAAACCCAGATACCGCGCGTTGTCTTCGGCGGTGACCGATACCATAAAAAAATTATCAGAACTTGCTTCCTTGCTGTTATCATTTAAGGGGATTACCCTTATATAGTAACCTTTAAAATCATTCGCGTTTTCGTGCATCTCTCTGTCGTGGCTTTTTATTTCCCAATATGCGAAGACCCAGAGCGGGTCTCTTATCACTACTTCTATAAACGAAATATTATACTGTTTCGGCAGAAGAGCTGTCTCGGTATTTGATGGTATTATTTCTATGTCTTCTATCAGTTTTTTTTCATTAACCGCTTCTGTATATTCAATTATCTCTTCTATGATAAAAATTCTTTCCAGCTCCGCGGGAATGTCAATGCCGTATGAGTCAGCCAGCCTGATTAAATCATCTGTACTTTGACTTTCAAGCCATGTGCGGGTTACAGGATTATGAGTTTCTACCATACACACCTGATTCTGATAAAAAAAACGGTTTAAGTCAACCATTGGTAAGACGCGGGAACTGCCTTAGGTGTTTTTATATAATTCAATTATAGAAATGATTAAAATAAACAGGCAGGGGAGCCTGTATATCTAGTTTTATTTTATCATCAATTACGAGCCTTGCGGCGTGGAGGAGAAGCCGCTTAACGCCTGCGTCTTTTTTCAATTTTTTATTAAGCTGGAAATCACCGTATTTATCATCGCCGATTACCGGGTTTCCTATCATTGCCAGGTGGCGGCGGATTTGATGCATTCTTCCCGTTCCGGGTTCAAGTTCCACAACCGTGTATTCAACGCCGGATTCTTTCAGATTATCTCTTTTTAATACATTATATTTTGTTTCCGATTTTTTACGGACACCCTTTATAACAAGTTCGTCCGTGATGATGCCGCCGTCTTTTTCGATATGCCCGGAACAAACGGCTGTATAGATTTTTTTTATCTTTTTATCAAAACCCTGAGCGCCTTCAAACAAACGCGAAAAGTAAGCCGCGTTATCCCGCCCCTTTGCCGCAAGGAGAACGCCCGAGGTTTCCTTGTCCAGCCTGTGAACCAATAGGATGTCTTTTCCGTATTGGGCAAGGATTTTATCAAGCGATGACTTCACTTCCTTCCCGCCCTGCACGGCAAGACCCGCCGGTTTGTTTACGATGATCGATATATCATCTTCGTGGAGAATATCGATATTTTTCATCGCAGAAGGCATTGATTATCAATATATCATCATTTTTTAACTTAAAAAAGGACAGTTTTAATTTTTTTAATACCGATGATTATAGTATGAAAAAATTTATATTGTTATTGTTTTTTATTCCTGTTTTTACTTTCGCGGAGTCAATGTATTCGCCGACATGGGGATTTTTTATCGATCTTCCCGAAGGCTATAATTATGTTGACGGAGACGCGAGAGACCGTTTTTCCTTCTCCGGCCCGGATGGATTACAGTTTGATCTTGTTGTTTACGGCAGTGCCTACAACACGATACAGGAATTGGCTGAGGATATAAACAGAAGGATCTCCAATCGCGGAGATGTTGATTTTTTTGAATACCGCGGCAGGCAGGCGGCGGTTTTCGAACTTGTTTTCGGCGGTAATGCCGGATGGGGGCTTGCCGTCGAACTGGACATTCCCGCATCGTCGAATGGAAGTCAAAGGCCGAAACTTCTGGCTCTCGCTTACGGCCCTTCGGCGAGAAGGGAGCTTGATTTGTTTCATGTATCTGCGCTGGATTCCATCGCTCCTTCCATCGAAGAACGCCGTTACCCCGGCCCGTTGATTGAATACAGTTATCCGCGCGGAGAAGCGCGTTTAACGCCCCTTGCCGTCAGCGGGCTTAGCGCGTTAATTCACGAAAATGACGCTGAAGCCGCGCAGGTTCTTGTGGAGCGTGAGTTCTCGATTCTGGAGGCTTATCTGAACACGCCGTTTCTTCGCAGCGCCTGTATTCGATACTACCGTTTTATTTACCGTGATTCATTTGACAGGATCAGCGANGCTGTTTCAGTTATTGCCCGTAATATGGGGGGAGCCGCGGTTACCACCAATAATGAAAAAAGCGCGTTCGCGCAAAGGGCTTTGTCATTTGTGCAGGGTTTTAATTATGAGCGGGATTTATCCGGGAGTGATTTTATCAATTTAGTTACCGCTGTCACAGACGGCCGCGGAGACTGCGACAGCCGCTCGATGCTTTTCGCGCTGATGCTCGCCAATGTGAACATCCGTTCCGCGATTATGCTTTCACACCATTACAGCCACTCAATGGGTCTTGCGGATGTCACTGGAAACGGTGCACGTTATGAATCGATGGGAGTCCAGTACCTTGTCGCCGAAACCACCGCGCGTGTCAACATCGGCTTGATTGCGGAAGATTTAAGCGACCCGAGGCACTGGTTCGCGGTTTTTTTTGAATAGTTAAGCTTTTTCCAAAACTCGGTTAGTTTTTGAAAAGCCTCTTTAATCAATTTACTAAAAGATCGTACACCTGCTGCGTTGTCTGCGAGGCGAGCAGGGCATCGCGCAGTTCCGGGTTTTTAAGGCGCGCGCTGAACCATGAAAGCGTTTGCAGATAATACGCGTGTTGATTGTTGGCGGCGGCGATCATAAAAACAAGACGGACAGGCTCATCGTCCATCGAATGAAAATCGATAATGTCCGTGCGGCTGATGCCGACCGAAACCACAAGGTCTGTTACCGACGAAAGGCGTATATGCGGTATGGCAATCCCCCTGCCGATTGCGGTGCTCATCAATTCTTCGCGCTTGATAATTTCCGCTGACAATTCCTGCCCGTTTTTAATCTGCGGAGCGGCCGCGAGATTCTTCGCAAGCGCGAGAAGGGTGTCCTTTTTCCCCGAATAATTTAAAAATAATATTCTTTGCAGCGAAAAGATTGATTGCGCGTGAATCGGATTGATCTGGGGGTTCAATTTATTAGATGCCAGCCTGTCATTGACCCATTTGTCAATTTCTGACTTTTTGAAACGCCATGCAGTCCTTATTTTTCCCGCTGGTATTTCCCCTTTTTGGGCGCAGTCGTATATGGTGCGCTCTGAAACCCTAAGGTATTTTGCTACTTCTTCCAAGGTTAGAATATCATCATCCGCCATATGAAAATTATCGCATGGTATCTTAAAATAATCAAATTAAAAACTATCCTATATCCCCTATCCCCTAATTCCTATCCCCTTCTTAACTCATGCAGGGAATCAAATGGATATAACTCGCCGACTGTAGTCTCTACTTTGCCTGGGCCGCCGCCCGCAAAATGAACAGGAGCGTCCGGATTCATAAATTCGCTTATTACCTGGCGGCAGGCGCCGCATGGGCCTGTAGGGTCATGCGAATCCGGGGTTGAGATTGCCAGCGCGAGAAAACGCCTGTACCCCATCGAGGCGGCGGCGCAAACGGCGCTGCGTTCCGCGCAGATTGTCAGCCCGAACGATCTGTTTTCTATGTTGGCTCCGGTGATAATTTTTCCATCTTCGCATAGCAGAGCCGCTCCCACATGGAAGTTAGAATACGGGGCGTACGCGTTCGCCGCTGTCTTCCGCGCCTCTTTTAATAATGNATCCATCGTGTCTTTTTCGATCATGCTTGCCTCCGTTTTAATTATAATATATAATATCACTTGTTACTGACGCAGAGGGGATAGAATTTGGCAAAGAAAGGAAAAAAACTCAGAGTATTTATAGTTTTTCTTATTTTTGTTGTTTATTTTTTCATCGCCGCGAGGCCTATACCCCGCGAGGTGATCCTCGCTCCGCTTTGGGTAAGCTCTCTGGAGATTCCGCAGGAAACATCTTACACTCAGGACGCGGACTTTGACAGTCTGCTTCCTTTTACTCTCGGATCGCGTTTTGGTTATGTTGATATGTCCGGGCAGTTCGCTATTAATAAAATTAAATCAAATGAAATTTACCTTAGCCAGGATATGTGGACGGAATATTCCGTGCAGCCTTATAATATCGAAATAAAAAATATTCAAAATGAAACTGTAATTAACATCAATAACGCCGGCGGTTATCCTGTTTTACTTGATGACAGAGTATTTATTCTTGGAAGCGAACAGAATTCGTTAGCTGAAATCGGAGAAGACGGNAATATTNTGTGGACTTACTCATTCGGCGCTCCGATTACCTGCATGGACGCGGCCGCNGGTCTTACGGTGACNGGTTCTCTTGACGGTTTTCTGGAGATTTTTAACAGCACAGGAGAACGTATTTTTAATTTTGATCCCGGAGGATCGCGTTATACCATAATTCTCGGCTGCGCGGTTTCGCGTGACGGAGTTTATATCGGTATTGTTTCCGGAATCGATCAACAGCGTTTTTTACTGCTTGAACGTTTCGGCAGCGGCGAGTACAAGGTTATCTACCATGAATTTTTAGAATCCGGGTTCCGCCGCCCTGTGCTAATTTCTTTTATTGACGAGGATCGAAGAATTGTTTATGAAAGAGCGGGAGGGATTGGCAGCTATAATATCAGATCAAGACGCGCTGTTTTTATTCCGCTTGAAGGCGAGATTAGAGCGTTTGACAATTCAGGCGATCATGGGTATTTATTTTTGATAACATCCCACCCGATGCGCGGGAAAAAACTTATCGGGATCGTGTTTCCGCAGGAAAGATGGTGGATGTTCACAAGAACGGCGGCTTCTGTTTTTATCAGGGCTTCGTTTAGAAGCGATGATGTTTTTCTCGGCAGAACGCGTTCCGGCGGTCATGACGGCTCTGTTATTACGGCCGGCGGCGGGACCGCGCTTATTTCCTTTAATCTGGAGGAAAATTAATATGAAAGCGAATGTATTGCACATAACAGCGGCTGTTCTTTTTATTTTATTCGCGGGATCTGTCTCCGGTTCTCTTGACGCCATGAACTGGCCGTCAGCTAACGCAACTCTTCTGCGGAACTTTGGATCTAACAGCGGCGGCAGACCGGTTCTTGGAATGATCTTCGGCGGAGGAACGGATGTGTTTTCCGCAGAGAGCGGAGAAGTGATATTTTCACGCGGTAAAGATAACAGCGCATCGCGCCTTCCTTCTCCTTTGGGCGCGTGGACAGCCGTGGATCACGGCGACGGGCTAATCAGCATTTACAGCCGTTATGCCGAAAATGACGCGGAAGATAATCCCTTTGAATTTACGCAGGTAGAAAAAGGACAGGCAATTGCGGTTTCCGGAACGTCCGGCTGGTCAGAGCAGGAAGGTTTTTATTTTATTATTTTTGACAGACGCGAAAGAAGATGGATCAATCCCGCGATGATTGTTACACCTGTTCAGGAAACACGCCCTCCTCAGATCCTCACCGTGGAACTGCGGAACAATCAGGGAACTACAGCCGGACAGCGCAGTCTTGAACAGGGTCGCTACACAGTGCTTGTAAGTACCGCCGGGGGTGCGCCTCTTTCCATAGGAAATCCGGTGCCGCCCGCGGCGGCGGCTGTATACGCGCAGCACGCTCCCCAGAAAATTATCTGCTCCGTTAACGGCGTAGAAACAGGCTCGCTTAATTTTGAATCCGTTTACGCAAGAGACGGTATTCTGATGGTTTCGCGTAACGGACTTGTTTCGGCGAGGCAGGTGTATTCATCATTTCCGGCTTTTGAAGCCGCCGAAGTTTATCTTAACCGCGGAAGGGTCAGCCTGGAAATTATCGTGCAGGATATTGCCGGAAATTCCCGCAGTGTTATAAATAATCTGACTGTTAATTAAGTGAAAACATATTCAATGCCCGTTTGTCCGGGGCAGAGTGTTGTTATCCCCTGCCTCTGCGGCGGTTTGGATTTTAAACCCGCTCTTGAGTGTGAAGGTTTTTCTTTTGTCCGCTGTTCATTATGCGGCCTTGTACAGAGAAATCCTCAGCCTTTAAAAGCAGAAATAATTGAGCGTTACAGTAAAACGTTCGGTAATGATTATCTTTCATACGAGATTGCGAACGAAGAGTCTTTTTTAAACCTACAGCGGCTTGCTCTAAAAGACTCGGGTTTTGAGAAACTGGAAAAAAATCTTTTTAACGCCGCGAAGGAAGATAAACCTTCCGTGCTGGATATCGGCTGCGCGACGGGATCGCTTCTTGCATCTCTTCGCGATAGCGGATGGCGCGTAACAGGCGTGGAAATTTCTCCGTGCGCCGGATATGCGCGTAACGTCCGTGCTATTGATGTGCGGAATACTGCGCTGGAAGAATGTGGTTTTCCCGCCGGAAGTTTTGATGTTATTCTCGCTTCTCATTTAATAGAACATTTAAACGATCCCGGGGCGTTTCTCGGCGAAGTATATCGTATTCTTAAAAATGGGGGATATATTTTTATAACCACGCCGAACATTGACAGTTTTCAGGCGAAACTGTTCGCAGGCAAATGGAGATCGGCGATTTTTGATCATCTTTACCTTTTTAGTAAAAAAACTTTATCAAAACTTCTTTTAAACGCAGGTTTTAAAATTGAAAGCCGNCATACATGGGGAGGGCTTGCAGCAGGNTCAGTTCCGTTATGGCTGAAAAAACCTGCGGATAAAATGGCGAAAATATTCGGCTGCGGCGATGTCATGATTGTACGCGCTATTAAACGTGAGGTGTAAATGGATTTCGGTGATATATTAAACAAATGGGAAAAAAGCCAGAACAAAAACCCGATGGAAAAAATTCTCGCGAACAGAGAGATTTTTAACAAAGATGCTGACAGTCATAAAAAATCTAATCCCGGAGCGGTTCGCCGCCGTTTGTTAAATCANGAACCCGATGATATTATTGACATTCACGGGTTAACAAGCGATGAAGCATGGATTGCGTTAGAAAAATTTTTTGANAACGCTAAAAGTAATAATTATAAAAAGGTGAGAATCATACACGGAAAGGGAAATAACTCGCAAGGTAAAGCTATTCTTGGAAACATAGTGCAGAAATTTATCGAGCAATGCAGCTATGCCGGAGAAAGCGGGTTTGAAAAAGCGCCTAACGGCGGAAGCGGCGCGGCATGGGTATTGTTAAAGTATGGAGACAAGGACTTTTAATCCGCTCTTTGGCGTAAACATTTCTATTATCTGAAATTATCTGTCAACTACCTGTATATTTAAAGCGGGAATATCATAACGTATATTGCCGTGTACAAGAGATCTTGCGGGAAGATTAAAAACGCCTGATTCAAGCGGTATTAACAAAAGTTTTAAAGCGATTCCGCGCGATCTTTCCTGCGCGGAAACCGGAGAGGACGAGAGAATTACTCCCGGCGGAACCTGCGGCATGAAGAACTGCGGCTGCGGCAGTGCGGCCGCGCTTGTTACGCGAAGAGCAAGTGTTATGCGATCTCCTGCTGTTATCCGCCGCGGCGCATCCTCCCACACCATTAAGCGGGAAGCCTGCTCTTCGTAATCCGGTATAATATTTACAATGATGATGCCTGTTTCCGTTACGCCGGCCGGAGTGATTACCGTAAAAGGTCCAATAGCGAATCTTCCCGCGGATGAACTTTTAATTCTGTATTCAACAAATGTGTATGCGCCTGTTTCTGTGATTCTGGGATTTTTTGCAATTCGATCAATTGATAAAGAAGGCGGAAACGGCGGAGAAACCACAGTGACATCATCGGCGGTATGGTAATCAATGATCAGCGAAATGAAAAAATGATCGCCGCGCATTATCTCGGCGGGATTAACCGAGGTAGATACCGCGGGAGCGTGTTCCTGCGCCCGTGTGCCGGTATACGCTGTCAAAATTATTATTAAAAATGTTAATACTAAATTCTTCATAATTAATAATCCAGTCCTGAAAAATTATCCTCCGGAGTCCATTCTCTGCTTCTCCAGCGCTGTTGTTCTTCCTGTCTCAGATAATCAAAAAGAATTTCTCTTTGTTCCTGACGGCCTTCGCCTTGATTTTTTATTTTTGCGTCCATCGTTATTGACATAAGGCTTAGTTCAAGATTGCGTTTAGCGTCGATTCTGCGCGGATCCAGCCTGAGGGCCTGTCTGAACGAAATAGCTGCGGAATGATAATCGCCGTCTTCAAAAAATATTATGCCGCTGTTGTAAAAATTTCTGTAACGAAGTTCCCTGTGTTCGCTGCCCACGGATGTTTCAATCGTTTTTAACGAGTTGTCATAACGCAATAACGCGGATGTGCTGTCTTCGAGCGAATGTAAAACATTTCCAAGTCCGTATTCGGCGTACGG
>WQRT01000062.1 GCA_009786625.1 Treponema sp. | reverse complement strand
GAAAACGGCAAGAAATTTATATTCAGAAAAATTATACCGGGGACAGGATGGCATCTTCCAAGCAGCCTCTCGAACTCGTCTGTAGACAGCCATTCATCACGNTTCTTTTTCCGTATTCATACATGGCTGGACGCTGATACAATAAGNCTNGATTTTAATATCGAGGCGACCCGGAAACANCCGTCGCTGACAGGCCATCTTTCTTACAATCTATTCAGTCAGGATGTCACACCGATGGCAGTATCGCTGGGTTTCACAAAACANCGNACAATGTACGCGTTTAAAGCGCTTTCTCCGGTCAGGGGAGATATTGTTTTCGCAGGGCGGCATTTTATTCTTAAGCGNGATACCTGTTCAGGATTTTTCAGTGATTATAAAGGACTTTATCCATATAAAATGCATACAACCATATGCAAGTCAATGGGATTTGATGAGAAAAACAGGCGTTTCGGTTTTCATATTGCCGAAAATCAAACTAAGGAGACAAATANAAATAACGAAAACGCTTTTTGGGTAGACGGAAAATTGACTCCGCTGCCGCCGGTGCTTATTACAATGCCGGGAGGCTCGGATTCCAAATGGGTNATTCAGGATGTCGAGGGNATGGTCGATTTNACATTTACTCCGAAAGAGCCGAACAGAAACCGTTATAATCTGCTTTTNGCAAAGGCCGATTTGAACGCTCCTTTGGGATTGTACAATGGTGTGCTGGTTAATTCCGAAGGCGAACAAATACAAATTAAAAATCTTTTTGGGATAGGAGAAAAACTCTTTATACGGGTGTAATTATGGCAAAGAAAGAAAACGCAATTTATGCGCCTGGCGAGTTAAGCCGCGTAAGGGATAAGTTAGGCGTCAAAGACGACGGCGAAGCGAAACGGATGGCTCAGCTTCTTGGAGGCGAAGTCGGCACAGAAAAAAGCTCCGAGGCTGACAAAAGAAATAAAAAAGAAACTGTTGATGTTACGGTCGGCAAGCACAAACGGCGCAGAATAGACGTCGCGATGGATGATGAGACACCAAAGCCGAAATCCAAACGTTCGGGACCTTATCCCGGAGATGATCCTTCTATTGCCGTAAGGCTCAGCTATTCCGAAAGAATAAAAATGGATCAATATTCAGGGCAGGTCATATTTGAGATAAAAACGTCAATGCAGGTTCTTACATCCATTTTTTCATTTTTCAGAGATCCTGTCGATTATGTAAACCCGCGCTTTGTCGTCAACCGGATGAATGAATATTATCACAAGATAGAAAGGCTTGTGACCGCGGCAAGAAATCTTTTTCCAAGAAGTAATAAGAAACGTAATAACCAGTTAAAAAGAGCGTCTCCGTTTGTGCATAAAGTTTTGTCAACAATCCGCGACTGGAATATTGATCAGCTCGCGAAAGATATCGCGGTTCTGCAGGCGCATCCGCGGGCGGTTAAATCCACAGATTTTCTGGAAGTCTTGCGCGGAATTTACAAACCGCTTTTTATCCTTGACGAATTAAGCATGGAGAACATTAAATCGGCATTCAAACTTGTTTACAAGATTCTGTACCTTGAAAGCCCGATGGAAGCGAAGGAAAAATATCAGGATTTAATACGCAACATTATTTTATCGTTCACCGATGTCAAAAAAAATGTGCAGTTCGGGTTATATCCGATTTTAATGAAATTGATTTCAAATCGATTTATTACCTATGAACGTTTTTTTATTGAAAGGCGGAACCGCTACATGGCGTTCTTGAATGTTACCGAAGCGATACAACTTAACGCCGATGACTTGTCTCCGCAGCAGATTGAAACAATTGATGTGGAAGCCCTTCAAAAAGAAGGCGATGGTGAAGGCGGAACTGATGATGAAGCCGATGATGTTGATATAGAAGCGGAAATAGGAGAGGAAGTAACTGAAGAGGGNGAAGTNAAAGAAGCTGAAGAAGAAGATCCCAACGATCCNAAAGTGATTGAACGCAAGGCAAAAGAAGACAGCGAAAAGGCGCAGCAAAAATCNCTTGAACAGGGAAGATCCGCGCTTGAAACGATTTATCCAAANGCGAAGTGGGAAAAGCTGGACGAGTTCCCGGATCTTTATCCGTACTTTTGCAGCATATATAACATGAGGCGCGGTTTTGAATTGATCGCGCCTACCGATCCGCTTCAGCAGATTGCCGTTCTGCTTCATATTCTTGATGATCTTTTTATCGGTATGCGTTATGTGAACTTCGGAGAAATTACGGGATCTGACGGAAAACCGGTAAAAGTAAGCGACGAAGTCGGAGATGCTCTTAACAACTGGCGCAGGTTTATTGAAGACAGTTTTTTAAGAGACTATCTGCCGAGGCTTAACGATTACTGCCGTATGCTGGAAAATTCGGAAGAATCAAGAACAACAGCTTACGGAAGAAGAACCATGAATGAGCTTCATTGGATTAANAGGCTTTATTTCCTTCCCTACTACAAATTTGAATCTATCGGNCCGCCTCCGTTTCAAAAACAGGACATAACGCCGATTTATTCAGAGGTAAGAAAATTACGCAAAAACCTGACAGCNGTNGCGAAAGGNATTGAACTGGGAATACGCGCAGGCGGAGCGGCATCCAAAGCGCAGTGCAGTGGAATTAATAATCCCTGGGAAACATATAACTTCCANGTTCCCAACGCTGTATCGAAAAGGCTGGATATAATGCTGCCGCAGGAAAGAAAAATTAATGCCACATTGATCTTCTTTTCGCTGTCGACGGTTACGGTTCTGGATTTTATCGTTAATAACGAGAATAGCTGGGCTTATGGAAACAGGCCGGGGCCGATCTTCAGAAGCGTACGGGATGAAGGNATTACTCCGATATTCGGCGTTGATGATAAAATAGACGCGGATAAGTTATTCAAGGAATCCTTAAAAAAGTAACTCGGTTAACTAAGTTATTCAAGGAGTCCTTAAAAAATAAACTGGTTAACTGCGTTAACGGTGTTACCGCGTTAAATTTTTTCCGTTAAACAGGCAGGATAATTTCCTTTGTTCCGAGCGCCTTTGCCGCTTCTTTCGCGCTTTTTAATCCGGCGATTATAACGGGCTTTGAAGATTGTTTCACGCTAAGCGAGGAAAAAGCGCCCGAGATATCGGCGGAAGAAACGGAAATTAAACGTTCAAGCCTGCATTTTCTGTGGTTGTCATCAATGCCGGAAAGAAANCTGTAAAAATCNACAAGACCTTTTTCCGCGCTTGTTTTCGGNCGCACTTCTTTCGCATAACAGCCGATGATAGATTTTTCAAGCTCATCCTCGCCGCAGTATTTTTGGATCATGTCGGAGGTGTTTTTATTNTGGATAATTTCGGAAATTACATCCAGCGAACGCAGCGGGCNGGGATCGCGGTAAGTCGCGAACGCCATACAATTGGAAAGACTGTCGCTGTTGATAAACGCCCCGTACGCGCCGCCTTTCATGCGGATCTTTTCCCATAACGCTCCTGTAGAAAGCTGATGAGTAAGCACGGTCTCCGCAAGCTGTTCTTTAGTGTTAAACGCTGCGGAGTTTAAAGCGAGAGCAGCAAACCCCACCTGCAGAGACTGCGACGCGAATACTTCCGCTTGATGCGTGTTTTCAAGCTTTATAACGTTACAGCACGGTAAAGGCGGTCCGAACCTGCCGAACCTTTGCGCAATTTCCGAACACGCGGTATTCAAAGCGCTGCCTGTTATGTTCGCGATTAATCCCGCGGCATTGATCTTTTCACGTAACTGACAAAGCTTGTTTATAATATCCGCGGTGTCCATTTTCGCCAGCCGGTGAACGAATTCAATTTGAGAGATACCGCCTAATCTTTCATCTACCATCTTTGAACGTGAATTAAACCGTCCCGCTCTGCCTGAAGCGAANATATGCCCGGCGGGCGCAAGGCTTGAGTTCGCNTCGCTTTTCATTTCAAGAACAAGATCGTTTATCCTCTGCACNTCCGAAAAATCCGCTTCCGTGATCAGGCGGAAAGCCAAATCAAGCGACGGCGCGATTNTTTCATCAAGGCATTTTANCCTGTAGAAAATCCAGTCGCGTCCTGTTAAATGAAATTTCCCGGAGGCTGTCTCTAAATTTTCCGGNGCGCCGTCTACAGCCGATCCNGACTGCGCCGCCGCGGTAAAGCCGCCCGCTGTCCGCGCAAGAAGNCTGGAGACTTCGCCGTAATCCATTCCGGGAAGCCCGACAGACACGACAACCCTTGAGTAAAACGGCAGCCACAGATAATCGTCAAACGGCAGAATATCAACGGGGAACGCCAGATCCATGTAGGTGATACCGTTGGTGTAAAGATCGTGGCACAGCGCGGGCGCTCCGAGAAGATTTTCATGACTGCGCGGAATTAATTCAATCTCAGACGAAAGATCGCCGCGCGAAAGATGCGGTATCGACGCGAGCGCTTCCTCAGAGTCGGCTTCGCTCTGAATTTTTTCAAGTTCCGCGGATTTTTCAATTATTACGCGCTTCTCCTCGCCGCTAAAGGCGTTATCCATGTCAGCTAACATTGACGTGTGCCGCTCTTCCTGCATGGGAAGAAAATCTTCTTTTGGTTCAATTACAACAAGGGCGCGGTGGGGATTATCTAAAAAATATTTTTGGATCAATTTTTCAAAATACCTGTTATCCGCGGCGAGGTTATCTTTTATCTTTTGAATGGAAGGCTCGATTAAAAGGCCCTCCCAGGGTTTGCAGCCGTGAATCCATGTCCGCAGCGAGCGGCGCATCCACACAAGCGAAAACGGTCCGCCTGAACGTCGGATCTCGCGTTGTGAAAATTCCATCGACAAAAGCGCCGCTTCAACTTCCTGCGGCGGAATTCCGCCGGAAACAAGATCGCGTAACGTTCCTGTAATTAGATTCTCGACTTCCACGCTCATTTTTGCGGGGTCGCCCTCAACGCCTTTTAAACCGGCGACAAACAGCACTTCTCGAATCTCGCCTTCAAGCCCCGACACAGGAGAAATATCTTCGCCGATGCCGGATTCGATAAGCGTTCTTGTCAAAGGCGAGCCGTCATGTCCAAGTAAAATTTCCGTAAGCGCTCCGAGCGCGATATACTCATTAACATCGGTAACATCGGAACATAACCACGAAATAAAAATTGTCGATTTACATTCGCCGCCTGCGGGGCACGTTATGTGAAACTTTTCCGGTTTCTGCCACCGCCTCGTTTTCACGGCAGGTTCGCACGGCTTTCCGCTTTCAAGGCGGGAGAAAAATTCATCGTTTAAAAAAGAAAGCTGTTTCTCCGTGGGGATGTTACCCGCCAGAAAAATCCTGCAATTCGCCGGAGAATACCTGCTGCGGTGGAAGTCTTTTAAACCCTGCCATGTCAGCTTTGGAATATCCTGCGGATCGCCGCCTGAATCAAAAGCGTACGGCGTACCGGGCAGCGGCGCTTTAACAGACCAATTGGCGGCGTAAGTATCAAGCGAAGAGTAAGCGCCTTTCATTTCGTTGTAAACAACACCAGTAACAGATAATTTATCGTCCTGATACTCCAGCCTGTGTCCTTCCTGCATAAAAGTCCATTCGGGGATTAAAGGAAAAAAAACCGCGTCGCCGTACACTGACATCAAATTAAAATAATCATGCTCATTTGTCGAGCTTGCGGGGTATACTGTTTTATCGGGGAATGTCAGCGCGTTTAGAAATGTCTGAAGGCTCCCCTGCGCGAGAGTGATAAACGCATCCTTTAGCGGATAACGTTCCGAGCCGCAAAGAACCGAATGTTCAAGTATGTGCGCGGCGCCAGTGTTGTCCTGCGGAAAAGTCGCGAAAGCGAATGTAAAAAGATTTTCGATATCATCGTTTAATACATGGAAAACCTCTACGCCGGTTTTTTCATGCTTTGCCCAAATCCCGTCAGCTTTAAGCTCGTCAAGTTCAACAATATCAAGAATATAAAAACCGCTGTCCAGTTTTTGCCCTTTTTTTAAATTTGTTCCCGGTTTCCCGTTATGTGCAATACCGCTCATAAAAACACATCCTCGTCATTATAAAAAATAATATCGCCTCTTTCGCGGGCGTACCTGAACCAAGAAAGAAATTCCCTCGCGGCCTTGTCGCACTCGCGCCTTGAGGCCGCGCCGATCATTTCAGATTCTTCGCGGATCAATTTTCTGCGGCCGGCGGAAACACAGGACATGATTTTTTCCGTGAACTCATCTCCCCTTCCTTTAAGCAGTATCGCGATTTCATATTCACTCATCATTGTTAATTTATCCTGAATGGGACGATCAACAGCGTTAATGACATCTTCAAGGGTATAAAGTTTATCTTTCANCTCTCTTCCAATTTGCGGATTATCTTCCTCAAGCTCGTTAAGAAGCCTGTCGCTGAANGAATACTCGCCTTGCTTTAAAATCGCGGCGAGAGTTTTCATCCCGTCAATTTCGTAATCATTCGCGGCGCCTGANATATGCCTGACTTTTTCTTTTAGACCTGCCGANACCTGNTCAAGCACTTCAGGTGAAACTTCNCCCTGATGCGCGATTCTTTTTAACACTTCCGCTTTTACATCGGNATGTAACTTGCTGATAATTCCGGCGGAAAGTTTCGGCGGCAAANATGAAAGAATCAACGCCGTTGTCTGCGCCGATTCGGTTTTTAAAAGAAGATCAAGCTGCTCGACTGAATATTCCTCAAGAAAACTAAACAGATTTTCTTTTGATCCGGGAACCGCTCTGTTAAGAATCTCCTCGCCTTTTTTCGGCCCCTTTGAAGCGTAGAGAATTTTTCGGGCGGTTTCGATGCCTCCCGAGGAAGAGCCGGAGACTTTGTACAGCCTTGCCCTTTCGCCGGAGAAAAGCGCATGGAACTCAGCCATAATCTCATTTTTTTCTTCCGGCCTGATAATTTTTATAAGCGCGATTTCCCTCGTAATCAGATCTACTTGTTCGCGATCCAGCCCCGAGAGAATTCCGGCGGCTTGTTCACTGCCGATAAGAATAAGAAATTTCGCTACCCGGCGGTATTTCGACTCTTTTTCAGCGGATTCGCCCGGAATTTGACTTGTTTTTATCAACTTTTGAGCTGGTATATTTCTATTTAAATCCGGATTAGGCGGAGCGTCTTTCAGGTTGATAGTTTGCCGGTACATCTCGACACCATGCCTCAGCAGGTTCCCCATATTGCAAAATTATACTATTATTTATTAATAATTGATAGACAATGTTATTCTAAAAACCGCAGGCCTGTAGTCCGNAGTTTTTGGAACGNTCTCAAATTACAAGAGAGGCGGCAAATGAGAATTAAATTAATCGTTTTATCATTAATCATGATTATCATTAGTTTACAAAATTGCGCGACCAGACCGATACAAGANGAANCGCTTGTTCCCATAACTCTTGATAATTTTGAGGAGCCNCCTTCGCCGGAAAGAGGCGAAGTTGTAATGAGAGCTATGGCGGAAGCGTACCCGAATCATATCCATAGCGTAGAACGCAGAAACGGAGACTGGGCGTTCATACTGCGGGACACTTGGTTTTATTACGCCGATGGAAAACTGTTGTCCGAAGATCAAAGAGAAGAAGCCGAAAATTACAGATCGTTGCAATTTTACAGATACCCTGCCGAGCTGCCTGAATGGATACCGCTTTCTCAGGAACAGGATGAAAGGATCAGAACCAGAAGAAGGGAGAACGCGCAGAATCCGACGATGCGCAGTTCATTTCTTGATGTCTTATGGCAGTCTACAAATTTCGCGGACACAGAACCTCAGATGGTCAGAATAGAATTCCTCGGTAAAAATTTTCAAGTTCACAAATTCATCCACGATATAACAATGGTTGTAGAAGCTCAAATCCGCGCGGCGGCGCGGGCTGATCCTGTGATTCAGGCATGGATAGACGACCTCGGCACTGTGGCTTCGTGGGGATGGCGGAACATTGCCGCATCTCAATCACGCTCTTATCATTCATACGGCATCGCTCTTGATTTTCTTCCCAAAGTAATCGGCACAAGACANACGTACTGGCTTTGGACAATACAGCACAGGGAAGATTTCTGGAATGTTTCGTATAACGAACGCTACCATCCGCCCGCCGCTGTAATNAGAGCGTTTGAAGCGAACGGTTTTATCTGGGGCGGCAAATGGTTTAATTACGANACCATGCACTTTGAATACCGCCCGGAAATATTAATCCTGAACGGAATGCCGCCTGCCGGACGTATAACTGAAAACTAATTTAAAACATATTAAAGGNGACGCGGTTAGAGGGGCGAACACTTAAATCNGTTTGCCGCCACTAAACTGTGAGCGGAATATTTTCCACTGGTTGTTATTTGCTATAATATTACAATTATTCAAAATATAATTATGGCAAAGAAAAATAAAATCGACGAAAATTATGTCCTTGGGTTAATTTCCACAAATGTTAAACGTCTCAGGGCAACGCAGAATATGTCGCAGATGACCCTTGCCGGAAATACCGGGCTTACGCATAATTTCATCAATGACATTGAAAACGCCAAAAAAGGAATATCCGTAAAATCGCTGGCAAAACTTTCAATCGCTCTGAACGCAGAACCGTACCAGTTCTTTTTACCGGATGATGTTTCCAATAATGAGGTTCTAACTTATGTAAAGGATTTTAACGATTCATTGCAAAAGATGGTAAGCGACTTGACTCAGCAGTATATTTACAGGGATAAAAGCAAGTAAATGAGCTATTTCCAAAAACTGAAGTTTTGGAAAAGCCACAATTACAAAAACGATTATGCGAATTCCCGTGTTCTAAGTTTTTATTATAGTGATGATTTAGGCGGAATACCGCGTATTGCGCCAATTAAACGTATGACATTTCATCTAAACGTGTGACATTTTTATTACAGATTTATACTTTACAGACAAAATTTAAAACAAGGCCGCCGTTCAACACAGCAGCCTTGTAATTAATTATTTTATTAAATCACCGGGGACTTTACCGCCGTTTGCCGCCAGCGCTTTCATTACTTCTTTGTGCAGCCAGATGTTTTTCTCGGCGGAACCGTCAGCGTGGGGNCCTGAATATTTAAGCTCGGCCGCGAGTTCCTTACGCGCCGCNAGGCTGCTGTCCATATCGAGCAGCTTTAACAGGTCTACGATAGATACGCGCCAGTTGAACTTGCCGCCTTTTTCTTTGACTTTGGCTTCAAGTACGGCTTCCACATCGACGGGCGCCGCGGCTTCTTTCACTGCCTGCGCTTGCGCCTGTGCGGCCGCCTGAGCTTTTCCGGCTGCTATTGCCGCCGCTGCCGTTCCTGACGGCACAGAATACGTCGGTTGAATGGTTGCGGGTTTTGCCGGCTCCGGTGCGGCTTTACCAAAAATTTTTTCCTTAATCGAACTGAAAACACCCATATACATCTCCTTATAAATGGTGATCGGGATTAAACATCCATTGATTATTTTACCCCTGTTAACACCATAACACAAGAAAAAAATCCACGGCTTTTAATTACGCTACCAGAGAGATCCCTTCGCCGATCANCATCCTGAATTCTTTATCGTCCAGAGTTTCTTTTTCCAGCAGGGCTGATGANACATTGTCCAGAATATCGCGTTTATCTTCGAGGATTTTTTTAGCTTTCGCGTATTCCGTTTCTATGATGCGGGCAGTTTCTTCATCAACATACTGCTGAGTGCTTTCGGCGTATTCGCGTTGAAGAGAAGGCTCGTGAAAATCAGTCATTCCGGCGGCGCGTGACGTTAAAGCTACATTGCGGAAACGGTCGCTCATGCCGAACTCGGTTATCATTCTGCGGGCAATGTCTGTCGCTTTTGTCAAATCGTTGGCTGCCCCTGTAGAATATTCGCCTGAGATCATTTCCTCCGCGATTCTCCCGCCGAGCAGAATGTCTATCCGTCCTAAAAGATCAGACCTAGTGACAGTGTAGCGGTCTTCCAGCGGAAGCTGTAATGTATATCCAAGCGCGAAGCCGCGCGGTATTATGGAAATTTTTTGAACAGGGTCGGCGTTAGGTGTAAAGGCGGCGACCATAGCGTGGCCTGCTTCGTGGTAGGCTGTTAAACGGCGCTCTTCCTGTTTGATTACCCTTGTTTTTTTCTGCAAACCGGCTACGGTTTTCTCGATTGCCTCGTTAAAATCGAGCTGAGTTACCATTTTCCTTCCGGCTCTTACCGCGAGAAGCGCCGCTTCGTTTACAATATTTGCAAGATCAGCCCCGGAAAAACCCGATGTTACGCGGGCTACTTTTTCCAAATCAACCGCCGGATCCAGCCTTACAGGATTCGAGTGTATTCTCAAAATCGCTTCGCGGCCTTTAAGGTCGGGTTTATCGACAAGCACCTGGCGGTCAAAACGGCCGGGACGGAGAAGCGCGGGGTCAAGCACATCAGGCCTGTTCGTCGCGGCAAGGATGATCAGGCCGCTTGTGCCGTCAAAGCCGTCCATCTCGACAAGAAGCTGGTTGAGCGTCTGTTCGCGCTCGTCATTGCCGCCGCCAATGTTGTTGATTCTGCTTTTACCGATCGCGTCAAGCTCATCAATAAAAATAATGCACGGCGCTTTTCCCCTTGCCTGTTTGAACAAGTCGCGGACACGCGCCGCGCCGACACCGACAAACATCTCGACAAAGTCCGCGCCGCTCATGCGGAAAAAAGAAACTCCGGCTTCCCCCGCGACTGCGCGGGCAAGAAGCGTTTTACCAGTTCCCGGAGGCCCGACCAGAAGCACGCCTTTTGGTATCTTGCCTCCGATCTCTTTATATTTTTGAGGACTCTTTAAAAAATCGACAACTTCGACAAGTTCTTCCTTTGCCTCATCAACTCCAGCGACATCGCTGAACCGCGTAATAATGTCCCCCTCGGCGACTATAACCGCGCGGTTCTGCCCGACGGAAAGAACATTGCTGCCCATATTGCCGAGACGTTTAAAAACAAAACGCCAGATAAAGATGAAGAAAGCGATAGGCAGAACCCAGCTAAAAATAAAACCTAAAATCGCGTTACCTTCGCGCGGAGGCGCACTGTAGGCGATTTTTTTTTCGTCAAGCAATTTAATAAAATCAGGATCATAAATTGACACAGTACGGTATACCCTGTCCTGCGAACGGACAGAAGGCGTACTGAGGCTGCCGACAAGCGGTACGGCAGACTGCTGTCTGGAAGGATTTGTATACCCGGTAAAATAGGAGTCCGTCAACTCGACGCGTTTAATTTCGCCTGAGGAAATACGCGCTTTGAATTCGGAAAAATCGATGGCGGGATTCATCCTGCCTAAAAAAATGGTGTTAAAAAGAATTAACCCCGCAAGAAGTATGGAGGCGTAGATGAGGATAACTTTCCAGCCGCCGAATCCTTTAAAATCGGGCAGTTTCGGTGCGCCGAAAGGAAACATGGGGCCGTCATTATTATCATTCTTGTTACCGGAATTATCGCTCATTTAATCCTCATATAATGAAACTCTCTCATCATCCATTTAAACATATATTGGAGAAGACTGCAAGTTATGAGATCTGGACGGATTTAATGTCTCTGCTAACCAATGCCTTGTTTTTCCGGTTCCAGTACCGGGCATACGGCCCTGTTGTTTTAATTTCCTGCCATTGTTCCGTATAAAGCTCATCAATAAAACGCTGTTCACATTCCGAGGCTTCGCGCGAGAGCGCACGGAGCGCGGCGGCATCGGGCTTATCATCCTTCATGATCTCATTTTCACGCAAGCGCCATTCATTTTCCATCAGTCTGATCTTATTGATTAATGAAGCTGCGTCAATTTTTCCGGCGATTACCGCTCTGTGAATATGCTCGCGTTTCAGCCAGTATTCAAGGCTCTGTTCACTGGAGAAGTTNGANGGATCTTCAAAAACAGGCGCGCCGAATCCGCTGTCGAGCCAGAANACAGGTTTAAATGATGAAATACAAGGAGTCGATGATCCGGTACACCAAAGAGTGACAGGTTTATCCGGGCGCAGCGCCGCAGCCATGCTGCCAGTTGTATGATCGCCGATCATTCCGCCGCCGTGCATGCAAACGCTGTCCACGCTGCCGCAGGAAAAAACTTTATCGTGCAGATCCGGGTTGTGATTTCTTAACACGTTGATTAAATCTGACGCACCGGCGGATTTAACAAGTTTTTCCATTACCTGCTGCCTGCGGGCTTTACCCGCGGCGAACATGGAATACACAGGCTCGGTGAATTTTTTAGAAAAATCATCGTTTGGTTTAACGGCTCCGCCGCGCTTGATGTGATCCTTCCCGATTGTCAGGCGGTTAGAAATGGCGTATTTATTTTCGATCTTCATCACCGTGTAATTTACGCCGGATGTTTCAAGCACGAAAGCCGCAGACGGATCGGCGGCGAGAAAACTGTTATCGTAAAAGAAAGGATGATCAAAACCGCAGTTGCCGCCCTGCCCGTATTTTTCCAAAAGAAATATCAATGTTTCGATTGCTGATTCCGCGCTGTCTGATCTTTCAAGCGCGAGGCGGAGCATATCCATACCGGTAAGCGCGAACCGCATTTTTTTTGATCTTGTAAAAACCGCTTCATTACCGATTGCAACCCGCGAGCTATTAATGCCCATCTCCGCGCCCCAAATCCACGACGGTTTAAAAAGAACCATCTCGCGGGTACACTCAACCTGAGGTATATCAATATAAGTGCATTGAACCGAAGAGCCCGGCGCGTGCCGCATCTCAGGAACGTGAATCACCAAATGAGGCTCGTTCGGACTGCGATCGCTGTTTTTCGCGAAATAAGTAACACCGTCCGCGCTCCATGACGGTAAAACGCACATCGTATCACACATAAACTAATGATAGTCCGGGAAGGGGTTGTAACACATAGGGGAAATACCCTATATGAGGAAATAAAGCCAAAGCTGAAACCGCTCTACATATTTTTAACTTTTCATTTTTCCAGAGTTATCGGAACATAAAAACCGTATGTTCAGGTAATTCCTTATCGACGCATTAACGGCATCGATAGCCGCCGCTTCCAATATACCCGCTCCGACTGTAATGGTTATAACATTCATTGGAACACTTTTCTTCTGATTTTTCATCATTAACATGATAAGAATACCCCGATTTAACAACTTCTTAACAACTTTTTAATATTGTATAATAGCTAAAATATAACATAAGACTAGTTTCAAATGAAATTTATTTCATATGAAATTCATTTTATAGTCTTGGAGGAAGCTGTTGATCACAATCATGGTCGTTGAAGACGATCTCAAACTCAATAAAATAGTCTGTTCCAGCCTTGATGCGCACGGCTACCGTTCTGTAGGCTGTATCAATGCCAGCGAAGCCTTTGACAGAATGATTGATATAAAAATTGA
>WQRT01000061.1 GCA_009786625.1 Treponema sp. | reverse complement strand
TATATGCAGGATCCGGATTATACAGATTCTTATTTAAAGGCTGCTGATACAAAACCATCTCTATTGCTGAATGGAAATACACCGCGCCTTATTGACGAATGGCAGATGGCTCCCGTTCTCTGGGACGCGGTTCGTTTTGCGGTAGACAGCCGCGGAGAAACGGGTCAGTTTATCCTAACTGGTTCTGCAGTTCCTTCTGACAATGTTGTGCAGCACACGGGAACAGGGCGTTTTTCCCGTATGGTAATGCGTCCTATGTCTTTGTTTGAATCGCTGGAATCGAATGGGACAATTTCGCTCAAAGGTCTTTTTGACGGGCGTATTGACGCGGAAAGTTTCTCATCATTAACGATTGAGGCTCTGTCTTTTGCTTTATGCCGCGGCGGCTGGCCTGCGTCTATCGGTAAAAAAAAATCAATAGCTCTGAAACAGGTTTATGATTATGTTGACGCGGTGATTAATATCGATGTATCACGAGTCGATGAAATCGAAAAAAATCCCGCGAGGGTTCGCGCTTTAATGCGAGCATTGGCAAGAAATATATCAACAACAGCCGGTATTATAACAATTAAAGATGATATTGCCGCAAATGATGAAACAATTTCTGATAAAACTATTTCGGCGTATCTGAATGCGTTACGCCGGATATTTGTCGTAGAAGACCTTCCCGCGTGGAACCCGGCTATGCGTTCCAGAACCGCGATAAGAACTTCTTCCAAACGGCATTTTGTTGATCCGTCCATTGCGGCGGCTGTGTTACGCGCAACACCGGACAGCCTCCTCGGGGATTTTAACACGTTTGGGCTATTGTTTGAGTCGCTTTGTATACGCGATCTACGTGTTTACTCGCAAAGTATCGACGGAGACGTATTTCATTACCGCGATAAAAACGGGCTTGAAGCGGACGCTATTGTTCATTTAAAAGACGGACGATGGGGCGCTGTCGAAGTGAAGATGGGCGCAAAAGAGATCGAGCTGGCAGCCGAAAATTTAAAAAAACTCCGTGATAGAATCAATCTTGAAAAGATGAAAGAGCCGTCTTTCCTGATGGTACTGACAGGCACTGAATTCGGCTACAGAAGAGAAGACGAGGTATATATTATTCCAATCGGCTGCTTGAGGGATTAAAATACGCATTTATCATCTAAAATACGCCTTAAACAGCGCATCGCCGTCTACTTGACACTAAAACCTCCTGTTACTATAGTAAGGAAGGCTTTAGAGGGGTGTAGCTGACAAGTGTAAAAAGGACCGCTAGCTCAGCCGGTAGAGCAGCAGACTCTTAATCTGCGGGTCGCAAGTTCGATCCTTGCGCGGTTCAAAAGTAAAAATTATAGAAAAGAGGAAAATTGTGGCTGTAAATAAAGAAATAAAGCGTCTTGAGAAATCAAATGTAAGCCTTTGCGTCACCGTCCCCAAGGAAGATGTCCGCGCGCAATACAACAATATGCTGAAGGAATACACTAAAAGTCTTCAAATTCCGGGATTCCGCAAGGGAAAAGTCCCGCAGGAAGTGCTGGAACGTAAATTCGGCGAATCTCTCAGGAGCGAAGCGGTCGGGCGTATCATCGAATCCTCCGTGGAGGAGATTTTTAAGGATGAAAATATCCCGCGGAACGAAAAACCCCTGCCCTACTCGGCTCCGCAGCTTCAGGAAGAGGATCTTAAACTCGATTTTGAAAAGGATTTGAGTTTTACCGTAATCTATGATGTTCTGCCGGATGTGAAAATCGGCCAATGGAAGGGCTTAAGCGTTGAATATCCGTACGCGGAAATAGGCAAAGAAGAAATCGACAGAGAGCTTGATGAGATCCGCGACCGCAATGCCATAGTAATGGATCGCGATGACGGGGAGGCCGCTGTAAAGGGCAATGTGGTAACTATCGATTATCAGATAATGGATGAAGACGGCGTTACACCCCTTCAAATATCAAGAAATGATATGACATTCACCATTGACGGAAAAAATGTTTTTAAATTTGATGATCAAATCANCGGNATGAAAAAGGGCGGTACCAAAGAGTTTGNGAATACATTTGGCGGTGATTTTTTTGATCATTCTCTCGCCGGAAAAANCAGAAAAGTAAAAATTACGCTTACGGGGCTTAAAGAGAAAAAACTCCCCGATCTTGACGACGACCTCGCGCAGGATGTCGATGAAAAGTACAGTACGTTAGACGATCTTAAAAACAGCATCAAAGAGAGGCTTAGTAAAAATCTTGATTATCGTATTAAAGATAAAAAGATGGACAGCCTCCTTAAGGCGATCATGGGAAACACCCCTGTAATCATTCCCGAATCAATGGTTAAAACGGAAGTCGCCGGCCGCATCCGCAGACTCGCGCGTTACTACGACACGGACGCTGAATTGATGATGAAGATGATGACAGACGAAAGAGAAAAGGAATGGCGGGAATCAGCGGAAAAAGCTCTTCATTCGCGCCTTATAATCGAGACTTTGATGGAAGAACAGAAAATCGAAGTTACCGACGAGGATGTGGAAAAAGAGTTTGAATCGATTGCGGCGGCTAACGGCGCGGAAGTTGAAGAAGTGAAAAAGCATTACGACGAGCAGGCGGTTTTCAGTCTGAGGGAAGATATCAGAGAAAAGAAAATAACAGACCTTTTGCTCTCGGAAAACAACTTAAAACCCGGAAAAAAGGAGAATTATCTGGATTTTATGTCAGATAATGGTTAGATTTTATTTATGAACGAACAAATGAGCAATTTGGTTCCAATCGTAGTTGAACANACAGGGATGGGGGAACGTTCCTACGATATCTATTCCCGGCTTCTTAAAGATAGAATCGTGTTTCTTGATGGAGANATCCATGATGTAAACGCGGATTTAGTNGTAGCCCANCTCCTCTTTTTAGACGGGCAGGACACGGAAAAAGATATCAATCTTTATATAAATTCCCCCGGCGGNTCCGTTACAGCGGGTCTTGCAATCTACGATACAATTCAACACGTTAAGTCCGATGTGCAGACGATCTGCATGGGGCAGGCGGCGAGTATGGCGGCTCTTATTTTAACAGCCGGAACCGCCGGCAAGAGAATGATCCTCCCTTCGGCGCGGGTTCTGATCCATCAGCCGTGGGGCGGCGCGCAGGGACAGGCGAGAGATATCGGCATTCAATCGCGGGAAATAATCCGCTTAAAAAAAATGACGATTAATTATTTCGCGCACCATACTGGTAAAACAGACGCGCAAATTGCTTCCGATATGGAAAGGGATTTTTATATGTCAGCGCAGGACGCGGTAGATTACGGCATTGCCGATACTATTTTAAAGAGGGAAAAAAATGGCAAGACTCCGTAATGGACCGGAAATTTTTGAAAGAGTCTGCTCTTTCTGCGGAAAGAGCGCGGACATAGCGCGCCGCCTTATTGCCGGTCCCAACGATGTCTTCATCTGCGATGAATGTATTGAAGTCTGCCAGAAGATCCTCAACGAAGAAGAACACGATCTTACATCCCAGTTTACAGGCGCCATCCCTACTCCGCGTGAAATTAAAAATTACCTTGACCTGTTTGTAATCGGGCAGGACAACGCGAAAAAAGCGCTTTCGGTCGCGGTTTACAATCACTACAAACGAATAGCGAACCCGTCCGCGGCATCGGCGGCTAAAAACGAAGAAGTCGAAATAGAAAAATCAAATGTTCTTTTAATAGGCCCCACGGGAACGGGAAAAACTCTTCTTGCGAAAATCCTCGCAAAAAAATTGAAAGTACCTTTTGCGATAGTAGACGCGACCACGCTCACCGAAGCCGGATATGTCGGCGAAGATGTGGAAAATATTCTTTTAAAACTGATTCAAAGCGCGGGCGGAAATATCGCGGCCGCGGAAAGAGGCATTGTCTACATCGACGAAATTGATAAAATCGCGCGTAAGGGTGAGAACATTTCCATTACACGCGATGTTTCAGGCGAAGGCGTTCAACAGGCCCTTTTAAAAATTATCGAGGGAACGGTCGCTTCAGTCCCGCCGCAGGGAGGAAGAAAGCATCCCAATCAGGAGATGATAAGGATCGATACTACTAATATCCTTTTTATTTGCGGCGGCGCGTTTGTCGGTCTTGATAAACTAATCGCGCGGCGCGTTGTTCAACATCCTCTGGGTTTCGGAGCGGAAACGGGAAGCGGGGAGAAATCCTTGAAAGAATTATACGATTCCATGCACCCTGATGATTTAATCCAGTTTGGCATGATACCTGAGTTTATCGGGCGTCTTCCCATAACAGTCGGTCTTGAAGAACTAAAACGCGATGATTTAAAGCGCATCATTACAGAGCCGCGCAACGCGATTGTGCGCCAGTATCAGGCTTCTCTTGCCTATGACGATGTAAAACTTGAGTTTACCGAAAAGGCGATTGACGCAATCGCGGACAGGGCGATCAAACAAAAAACAGGCGCGAGGGGATTACGGGCGATTGTAGAAAGATTGATGACAGATATCATGTTTGACATTCCGTCGATTAATGGGCAGAAGCATATTATTATAAGCCAGGATACCGTAGAAAAATCGGAACCGCCGCAGATTCTCTACCCGCAGGCGGAGCAGAAAAGCGCGTAACAATATCAGTCCAATACCGCTTTTAAAATTTAATTAATCGCCGGGAGCGGCCGGTTTAAAGGTTTACCTGATGGGGAATAACGGCAGCGGCAAAAAAAATATTCTTGAAAATATTTTCAGCAANTTNTTTTATAAAGAAAATTTTTTAGANAATTTCGATTACAGCGAAAAAGAATTATCAACNGAAAATTTTCCGCTTTTAGGCCTCCGCGAGCTGGTTCTCTTCCCCGATACTGTTATTTCTCTTTTTATCAAACTAAAATCCGATATCGCCGCGGTTGACGAAGCAAGAACGCGTGAAAACCGTATGTTCGCATCCTGCCTTTTAAAAGACGAAAACGGTTACGCGAATGATCCATGCGAGACAGGATCGGTTGTAAGAATAGTAAACCGCATAAAACTCCCCGACAATACATACCGCGTGCTGCTTCAATGCGAATACCGCGGAACGATTCTTTCGATTAATCCGCACAGCAATTTTTCTCTTGTAAAAGTGGAGCCGTTAAAAACAACAGGTCTCTACGAACCTTTAAGCACGGACGATCTCGCGCTGATGAGAAGTATACAAAAATCTTTTACTCAATACGCCGATTACTCAAGAAAGATCAGCGGTGACACAATTTCCGCCGTTGAAAAAACAGAAAGCCCTGAGCGTCTCGCTAACCTTGTGTGCAACTCGTTATATCTGAAAACGGAAAAGAAACTTGAGCTTTTACGGTATGTTGACACAAGGGAAAGACTTTACGCGATCCTTGAAGCTCTTGAACGCGAGAACCAGATATACGGCATTCAAAATAATATATCAGGCAAAGTAAAAAGCCGGATGGACAAACGCCACCGCGAATACATCCTTAACGAACAGTTACGCGAAATTAATAAAGAGCTTGGTAAGGATAAACTGGAAGACGAGTTCGCCGTACTTGAAGACCGCATAAAAGAAAAAAATCCGCCTGAAGAAGTATTAGATAAAACCTCCAAAGAAATAAAACGCCTAAGAAAACTCCAGCCGCTCTCCCCCGAAGCCGGCGTCCTTCGCACATACCTTGAATGGATAGCAGACCTTCCATGGAGCAGCTTTTCCGCCGACTCAGGGAGCCTCGCCGAGGCTGAAAAAATTCTCAACGAAGATCACTTTGGAATGCAAAAAGCCAAAGACCGCATTATTGAGTTTATAGCGGTAAGACAGCTTCTTAAGGGGACTGAGGATCAGGGACTAGAGACTAGAGGTCAGGGGTTAGGGGTTAGGGAGAATAGTTCGAATAACGATCCCCAGTCCCCAGTCCCCAGTCCTCAATCCCCGCATTCTATTAAGGGGCCTATTCTTTGTTTTGTCGGGCCTCCCGGTACGGGGAAAACGAGTTTAGGGAAATCTGTCGCTCGTGCTTTGGGGCGCAAGTTTGTGCGTATATCTCTCGGCGGCGTTCGTGATGAGGCGGAAATACGCGGGCATCGTAAAACTTACGTGGGTGCGCTTCCCGGAAAAATAATCCAGTCTATGCGTAAGGCGGAAACTGTAAACCCTGTTTTTCTGTTAGACGAAATTGACAAATTATCGAGCGACTTCCGCGGGGATCCGGCATCGGCTCTTCTTGAAGTGCTTGACCCGGAGCAGAACTCAACTTTTGTCGATCATTATCTTGAAGTCCAGTACGATCTTTCTAAAGTCATGTTTTTAACAACAGCAAACTCGCTTCACTCCATCCCCTACCCGCTTCTTGACCGTATGGAAATAATCGAGGTTCCCGGCTACGGAGAAAACGAAAAACTCAACATCGCGAAACAGTTTTTGGTTCCTAAGGAGTTACGCGAAAACGGCTTGTCGGAAGCGCAGATTATTTTCAGGGATGATACAATAAAGGACATTATACGCTACTGGACAATGGAATCGGGAGTGAGAAATCTTGAGAGGGAAACCGCCAGGTGCATAAGGCGGATTGCGCGTGACGCGGTAAATAAAGGTTACGGCCAGGAAAAGCCTGTAAGAGAATTTGAAAAAACAATAAAGCCTGCNAATCTTGAAAAACTTTTAGGCAAGAAAAAACATAAACGCGATTTGGTTTACAGAGAAGCNCGCATAGGCGTCACCTACGGNCTTGCGTGGACTGAATACGGCGGAACCATNATGCCTGTCGAAACAATCCGTTATGAAGGAGGAGGCGATCTTCTGATAACGGGAAACCTCGGCGATGTAATGAAGGAAAGCGCNCGTATCGCTCTTTCGTACCTTCGAAGCGCCGGAGACAAATATAATTTTGATGTTAAAGCGCTCGCGAAATCCGATTTTCATATCCACGTCCCCGAAGGCGCAATCCCAAAAGACGGCCCCTCGGCCGGCATAACACTGGCTTCATCGCTGCTTTCGACTCTTTGTAAAACGCCGCCTCTTCCGTCTGTCGCAATGACAGGAGAACTCACGCTTACAGGCCGCGTTCTTCCCATCGGAGGATTAAAAGAAAAACTGTTAGCGGCAATCAGAAACGGAATGACAAAGGTGCTGCTTCCCAAAGACAATGAAGACGACTGGAACGAGCTTGATAAAGAAATAAAAACATCAATAGAAGCGCAATTCTCAGAGACCGCGGCGGACGTGTTTGAAAAACTCTTTCCGCCTGAAATTATTAAAAAAGCAAATCAGGACGCGCCGAAACCCAAAAAATCGAAATCGTAATATTTAACTAATGCACATGGGATCGAATTAATGCTGCGGTTCTTCCGCGGCCCCGCCGCTCTTCAAATACTGCGGAATCAATAAAAGAGCGGTTAATGCTCTCCCGCGCGGTTTGATCTTCCATGTTAACATCAACAACAGGAAGAGTGAGTATCATTCCCGGCAAAATTAAATCNGGATCCGATACCTCGTCTGTTACCATATATATGAGGGGATACAATGATCCGTCNCGGTAAAAACGCCTTGCGATANTCGCGAGCGTATCTCTGTACCGGACAGTATAATGCGAGGCTTCGTCAAGAATAACACCGCTCTGATGCCGGGTGTACAAGGGAGCGTGCATTAATACGGCGGCTTCCTCAGGCGCAGGAGGAGGTGAAGGAGGCGCGGGAGGAGGAGGCGCGGGAGGCTGCGGTTCTTCAATAAGAGCCGGTTCGGGAGTTCCTGCGCAGGCTGTTACCATTAAAATACTTGCCGTGATGACCATCAAAAATAAAACAAATTTTTTCATGAAGATTCTCCTGTTTTTTTGTATTCAAATTGTATCATCATTATACATTATTACAATAATGATAAATTAAATATAAGCATGTTTTAAGAGATTATATTGAATATTTTTTCGATACAGGCAATACTGTTTTAATAATATAATCCATGTTGAGGATGCGGCTTTTTGACCGCGTAAAATAGAGGTTAGCATGAAATATGACGTAATTTTGGCGGGAGTCGGCGGACAGGGAGTGCTTTCCGTCGCTTCCATTATCGCTCATGCGGCGATGAGTGGTGGACTTGAGGTACGCCAGAGCGAGGTTCACGGCATGGCGCAAAGAGGCGGCGCGGTTCTGGCTCATTTGCGCATATCGGATAAAAAGATACCTGGAGACCTTGTCCCAAAGGGAAGCGCGGATCTTGTCTTATCCATGGAACCCCTTGAAAGCCTTCGTTATGTTTCTTATTTAAAACCGGACGGCATCCTGATTACCGCCGCCGAGCCGTTTAAAAATATTAATGATTATCCCGATTTAGATGAAATTTATAATACGATTAAGCGTCTGCCGAAATGGCAGATTGTCGATTCAGCGTCTCTTGCGAAGGAAGCCGGACTTTCCAAAGCCGCCAATACTGTGATGGTGGGCGCGGCTTCGTGTTTCCTTCCAATAAAAGAAGAAATCCTTGAGAAAATAATCATGGATGCTTTTTCAAAAAAAGATGCAAGCGCGGCTGTCGCTAATACAAAAGCGTTTAAACTTGGGCAATCCGCTGTAAACGCGAAAGCAATAGCCGGCGGTCAATCATGAAGAATAATATAAATTTCCAGTATTGGAATCCTCAGATAGAAAAAATGCCCAGAGCGGAACTTGAAGCGCTGCAGCTTCAGAAGCTGAAAGCGGAAGTTGACATTGCGTTACGCGCCTCTTTTTACAAAGAGCGTCTGTCAAAAATCGGAATTAAAAGCGGCGGCGATATTAAATCGTTAGACGATCTAAAAAAAATTCCTTTTACGACAAAGAATGATCTGCGCGACGGCTTTCCATACGGCTTTCTCGCGATCCCAAAGGATGATGTTGTAAGGCTGCACGCGTCAAGCGGAACAACGGGAATCCCGACGACAATTTATTTCAGCCGCGATGACATCAAAAGATGGGCGGATTACATGGCAAGGTGCATCTACGGAACAGGCTGCACAAAAAATGACGTATTCCAAAACATGATAACCTACGGCCTTTTCACAGGCGGCCTCGGCCTCCATCAAGGCGGCGAAGAAGTGGGAATGCTTGTAATCCCCGCAGGAGCCGGAAACACCGCGCGTCAGTTCAGAATGATGCAGGATTACGGGACGACCGTGTTACACGCAACGCCGAGTTTTCTTTTACACCTTGAAACGAAAATGAAAGAAGCCGGAGTCGCGAGGGATAGTCTTTTTATAAAACGCGCGTTCGCGGGAGCCGAGCCGTATTCCGAAGACACCAGAAAACGCATTGAGGCACTGTTAAATATTGATGTTTACAATTCATACGGATTATCCGAAATGAACGGCCCCGGTGTCGCATTCGAGTGCCAATGTAAAAGCGGCCTTCATATCTGGGAAGACGGCTACATCGCCGAAATCGTAAATCCCGACACGCTTGAACCTGTAAAGGAAGGAGAAACAGGCGAACTAATCCTTACAATCCTCTGCCGCGACGCGACGCCGATTTTACGTTACCGTACAAGAGATCTAACATCATTTTACACAGAGCCGTGCGAATGCGGCAGAACTCACCGCAGACTCCGCCGCATAACAGGCCGCAGCGACGATATGCTGATTATAAACGGCGTAAATGTTTTCCCGAGCCAGATCGAAGAAGTGATCATGGGTATGAAAGAAGTCGGCAACAACTATCTAATTGTAGTTGAAAAAGACGGCGCTCTTGACAGGCTGACTGTAAAAACTGAAGTAAGCGCAGAAATTTTCATGGACGATACAAGACCGTTAAACGCTCTCAAAGAAAAAATCAAAGAGACATTACAAGCATCAATATCAATAAGCCCGAAAGTAGAACTGCACGAAAGCGGCAGCCTTCCGATTTCCGAAGGCAAAGCTGTCAGGGTACAGGATAAGCGGCCTAAGGATGTGTAGTTAACGGTAAGAATGAGCGGCTATTACCGAATAACAGATAATCTTCTCCGTATTGATTTAAAGGTTACGCCGGACTCATCAAAAAACGAGATCGCGGGAGTAAAAGATAACCGCCTTTGCGTCCGCGTGGCAGCGTCTCCTGAAGACGGTAAAGCAAACGCGAAACTATGCGCCTTTCTGTCGGATTTTCTTGACTGCGCTAAACGTGATGTATCAATAATCAAAGGAGAAAAATCAAGATTGAAAACGGTTACGGTTCCTGCGTTATGCGAAAAATATTTAATTGATATNGATGCGTTAGNCACCNGTATGAAACAAGTTTGACAATTTCAAAATGATATGTTATAAAAAATGAATGAGCGGTTTNCTATCAAGTCCCGGTTTCACTGCTGTTATTCCGTATCTTTATCTCGCATCCGGGCTTGGGGTGTTAATAANATGCGGCAACTGGCTTGTGACAGGCAGCGTTCAGATTGCGCGTCATTATAAAATAAGCACGCTTGTCGTCGGGCTTACGATTGTCGCCTACGTTACATCCGCGCCTGAAATGTTTATCAGCATCGGAGCCGCCATTGATAACGCGCATGATATCGCGCTTGGTAATGTTATCGGATCAAACATCGCAAATATCGGATGTATTCTCGCGCTTGTTGTAATAATTTCTCCCATTCCAATCCGCAACAGGAAAATCGGTTTTGATTATCTTGTTATGTTTTTTGTAACGCTTCTCCTTTTTGTATTCGGTTTAAACGGCGTAATCGGCACATTCGAGGGCATTACATTTATCATTATTTTGATTGTTTACACGGTTTACTCCGTTGTTAAATCGGGAAAGAGCGATGATCCCGCGAACATGGAAGCGGCCACATTAAAGCCTTTTTTCGCAGTGCTTTTAATTTTAGCGGCTGTCGCCGGATTGTATTTCAGTTCAGGATGGTTTGTAAAAGGAGCGAAAGAGATTGCGCTTCAGTGGGGAGTAAGCGAAAGGGTCATCGCGGTTTCCATTGTCGCTGTCGGAACCAGCACGCCTGAATTAATATCATCATTGATAGCGGCATTCAGAAAAGAAGCCGATCTTTCCATCGGGAATATTATCGGATCAAATTTTTTCAATATTGCGGGAGTCCTCGGCGTTACAACAACTGTGCGCCCTGTTATAATCACGAATCAATCGCTTTTTTTATCGGATATGGTTTGGCTTTTCGGCATTACAATCGTGCTGTTACTCGTCATGCTTCCGTTGTCAAAAGGCCGCATCAACCGCTGGGAAGGCGCTCTAATGCTGCTGATATTCTCGGTATACATTTTTATTTTATACAGGTATTGATTAAGAGAATTTACCGTTAACAATACGAACTTTTTTAGCCGCGAACCACACTAACCTCACGAACTTTTGCTTTAATATCCCTCGTACTCCCGGCGGGTACCTTTTTAAAAGGCGCGGATACCTGCAAGTTTAAGGAAATTGCAATGAACGATGAATACAGTAAAAAAAATAGTTTGAGATGACAGGAATTTCTGAAGCTATTAAAGAGCCAAAGCCATTCTCTCTCGTATCATTTCGCTGACAAGATCAGACGGCGTTTTATGAGCAGACTCAGATGCCGCGCGAAGCCATGTTGCGGCTACATCATCTATGATAATTACATTCCCTTTATGCTTCATAAAAAAACCATTTTTGCCATTACCCGTTACTTTCGGCGGATTTTTTGCAAACTCATCAGCAAGCGTCTGGGCTTCTTCATCATTCATTTTTGGCATTAATATCCTCTCAATTACCTGAAAGCAGGTGGTAATAACATTTCCTACACCTCATGGCGTGGAATACATTTATACTTTGCTCATCAATATTATTATATATTATTTCTAGTAATTTTCCACTGTTGTCAAATCCCAAAAGCAGATATTTATCAACAAATTCATCCAAAACATCATTATATACAGGATTCATTATAGCTTGCCGAATAGAGGCTTCAGTTATGCCGTGATCATATGCAGAGAGGTTAATTTCAATAGTAATTTCCATGTGTCTCTCCAATCCGCAAGATGTACCGTCATACAGATGTTCAATATAACATAATTCCCCTTGACACAAAACCTAAACATCTGTATAGTTATTATATGGGATTCGCCGATTTACAGGACAAAATATCTGTTCTCTCGGGCGCGGCAAAATACGACGCTTCTTGCGCTACTTCCGGGAGTTCAGGCTTTCAGGGACAAGGCGGGAAAAAATTCGGCGCGTCAATGCCCATGGGGGTTTGCCATAGTTGGACGCAGGATGGAAGATGTGTAAGCCTTTTAAAAGTGCTCTATTCAAATGTATGCAGGTATGATTGCGCGTACTGCGTTAACCGCGCGTCCGCCGATATTAAAAGATCTTCTTTTACAGTAAAAGAGCTTGCAGAACTAACTTGCGAGTTCTACAGGCGCAACTATATCGAAGGTCTTTTCCTTTCTTCCGGAATATTCGCTGACCCCGATATCGTAATGGAAAAACTGACAGAGACAGCAAAAACGCTGCGCACGGAAATGGGTTTCGGCGGTTATATTCATTTAAAATTAATTCCCGGCACCGGAGAAAAAATGATCCGGGAAGCCGGCAAGTGGGCGGACAGATTAAGCGTCAATATAGAACTGCCTACGGAGAAAAGCCTTGTGTGCCTTGCGCCTGAAAAATCTAAAAAAGATATAATCGGCGCGATGAATGATTTTTCCGATATAAGCTGCGAAACGGAAGAAGCGAAGCAAAAAAGCAGATTCCTCCCTCAGGGGAAAACTCATACCTCATTTTTCGCTCCCGCAGGGCAAAGCACTCAGCTAATAGTAGGAGCGACAGGAGAGGATGACAGACAGATTATAAACCTTACAAGTTCGCTTTATAACAAATTTTCATTAAAGCGCGTTTACTACTCGGCATTTATCCATCCAGGAAGTTACGCGAAAACAGAAAATCAGGCTATGAGCGGCACATTGCGTTTAACGGACCCGCGCCTTCCTGATTCAATCGGCCCGCCGCTGGTAAGGGAGCACCGCTTGTATCAGGCGGACTGGCTCCTTCGTTTTTACCATTTTAACGCGGGCGAGATTTTAAGCGAGGAGCAGCCGTTCCTTGACGCGCACCTCGATCCGAAAACAGTTTGGGCTCTTAATAACCTTGATTTTTATCCAATCGATATAAATAAAGCGGATTATGAGACGCTTTTACGCATCCCCGGTATCGGCGCGAAATCCGCGCGGCGGATAATCGAAACACGACGGTCAAGAAATCTGACTATCGAGAATTTGCATCGAATAGGCGCCTCCTTAAAACGCGCCCGTTACTTTCTTACGGCAGGCGGACGCTTCATTGAGCGGCCTGACAATCCTGAGCGCATCAGGCGGCTTTTATCCGATCAGGACGGCGCGGGACTGCAATTGCCTCTATTTGATTTTTAAGGCGTTTATATTTTAATATGAAAGAAATGATAATTTTTTATATGGCGGAAAAATGAGTTATACGTTAAATGAAATGTTCATGCTTCT
>WQRT01000060.1 GCA_009786625.1 Treponema sp. | reverse complement strand
TGCACGCCTGTTACGGTTTTCCAGCGCGAAATTTTTGGTTACGGAAACGAAAGGGCAATGAAGGTTTATATTCAGGATGAAAGCGCTCAGGCGGTTTTGTTATGTTTTAATCTTAACAGAAGAAAATGGATGGAAAAACAGCTTGAAATCGGCACAAAACACATGGTTTGCGGGAAATTTTACTATAAAAACGGGGAAATTCAATCATCATCGTTCGATTACGGATCGATTACTTCTAATAAAAAATTCGGAGTGATTCTGCCTATTTATCCTCTTTCAGCGGGTGTTAAACAGCAGAATATCCGCGAATTAACATCAAAAATACTAAGGCAATACGGAATCAATATTGAAGATGAACTTCCCAAGGAGATAATTAATAGATATGATTTACTCTCCAAAAAGACAGCGTTACGCGCCATCCATTTTCCCGCGTCAATGGAAGAACTTGAGAAAGCAAAACAAACGATTATCTATGAAGAACTTTTTTATCTTGAAGCGATAATAGGAAAACGCGCTATTGAAAGAAAAAGAAATAAAAAAAATATTAAAAATGAATATACAAATGTAAATGAATCAAATTTACAAAAACAGCTTTTACAGAGGCTGTCATTCGAGCTTACAAAAGGACAAACGGCCGCTATAAATGAAATAAATCTTGATATGCGATCTCCAATACCGATGGCTCGTCTTTTACAGGGCGATGTCGGATCGGGAAAAACATTGGTGTCATTTATGGCGGCGCTCCTTGTTGTTGAAAAAGGGGACCAAGCCGCGGTTATGGCTCCGACTGAACTTTTGGCAAGGCAGCACGCGCAAAACGCGGCTAGTCTTCTTGAGCCGCTCGGCGTAAGAATTGTGTTTTTAACTGGAAATATAAAGGCCGCAGGTAGAAAAGAACTTTTAAAAAACCTTGCGGCAGGATTAATAGATATTGTTATAGGAACTCACGCTCTTTTTTCAAACGATGTTCAGTTTAAAAATTTAAAACTTGTTGTTATAGACGAGCAGCACCGTTTTGGCGTAACGCAGAGATCTCTTGTAATGTCAAAGGGAGATAATCCTAATCTTTTAATGATGAGCGCGACTCCGATTCCCCGGACATTGGCGCTGACTGTTTTCGGAGATATGGACGTTTCTGTTATTAAAGATATGCCTCCCGGAAGAAAACCTGTAGAAACACATCTGACAAAACAGTCAAATGTCGGTAAAACATATGAGTTTGTGCGTAACGAACTTGAAAAAGGAAGACAGGCGTACTTTGTTTATCCTTTGATCGAAGGCGCGGATGATTTAAAGGACGCTGTTTCCATGAAGGAGCAGCTTGAAAAGGAAATATTTCCAGGATATAAAATCGCGTTAATCCATTCAAAATTGACAGAAGAAGAAAAAAGAATGACAATGGATGATTTCAGAAAAGGAGAAATAAAAGTTCTTGCCGCGACAAGCGTTGTCGAAGTAGGCGTCGATGTGCCGAATGCCGTATGTATGGTAATAGAACACGCAGAACGTTTCGGGTTATTGGCGCTTCATCAGCTTCGCGGCAGGGTAGGAAGAGGTAAAGATCAATCTTATTGTTTTTTAATTTACAACGATGAATATACGGAAGACGCTAAAATGCGCCTCTTAGTAATGCTCAATAATAATGACGGTTTTAAAATCGCGGAGGAAGATTTAAAACTGCGCGGACCGGGACACATAGCAGGCACTGAGCAGTCTGGATATTTTATACTGGGATTAGCTGATCCTATGCGTGATATACAAGAGCTTGAAAAAGCCCGAGAGGATGTCTTCGCAATACTTGAAAATGATCCTGATTTATTGTTATCAGAAAATCGTATAATAGCAAGAGTTTTAGAAGAAGCGCCGCCGTTTTCAGACGTGAATTTTTAATTACTTAAAAATTATGTAAATAAATTAAAATAATTAAAATAACACTCCGTCTAGCAGTTAGATAACATATTATTATTTAAATAAAGCGTTCATCTTCGCAAGGAATTTTTCCGCGTCGTCTTCATTAGGCGCATCTTCTTTTTTATTATCGTGAACCGTGATCAATTCCTGCGGGATTTCTTTAAGAAACGGAGACGGATAACATTCGGATGTATTTTGAAGATGACGGCGGTTCCGGCAGCTTGTTATGTATAATTTTTCCCGCGCCCGTGTAATAGCTACATAGAAAAGACGCCTCTCTTCTTCTATACTGCCTGAGTCTTCATTTTCATCATCACCAAGGCTGCGCTCATGAGGAATTAAACCTTTTTCGGCTCCGGCGATAAAGACAACCGGGAACTCAAGACCTTTTGCCGCGTGAATGGTCATAAGGTTTACCTTTCCTTCATTNTTGTCTTCACCGTCATCGCGTGTGATAAGGCTTATCCTGTTAAGCCATGAATACAGCCCTGNGTCGGAATTATCGGGATCTCTTTCCCAGTTTTCTATCATTCTTATAAAATACTCAATATTNCTGAATTTCCATCTTGCTTTTTTCTCATCCTTGCTGTGTTCAAGAACAAGGTAACTCCAGTAATCGATATTGTCAACTAACGAGCGTACGCATTGCGAAAGACACAAATGTTTATCAACGGAATTATCAAGAAAAAGTGTTCGCATACTATCCATTAGCTGCATAAACTCTTCAAGTTCATTGGCGGCTTTTTTTTCTTCAATAAGTTCCTGCTGGCCGAAAGAACGTTTGCTTACAAGACGCGATATCGATTCCCACAAACTGATATGGTTTTTTTTAGCTATTTCGCTCAATGAAGCGATTGTATTTTTTCCAATCCCCCTGCGCGGGGTATTAATTATTCTTAAAAGACTTACATCATCATAGGTATTAGAAATAATCCTCATGTAAGAGATGATATCTTTTATCTCCTTCCGCTGGAAAAAACTTGTCCCGCCTGAGACACGGTATGGGATGTTATCTGCAAGAAATGATTCTTCTATGTTACGCGCTAAGGAGTTGGTTCTTGTAAGAACACCGAAATCATGGTATTTAAAATCCTCCATGATCATTAAATGCCTGATTTCCTTGGCAATAAATGACGCTTCATCGCTTTCATTCTCGGGGTGAACAAGGTCGATTGGCTTCCCGCCTTCTTTGGGCGACCAGAGGTTTTTTTCCTTTCTGCCTGTGTTATGCGAAATTACGCCGTTTGCCGCGTCTAAAATTGTAGTTGTTGAGCGGTAATTCTGTTCAAGTTTAATTTCAACCCTTGAAGGAAAATCTTTTTCAAACATCAGGATATTGGCGTAATTCGCGCCTCTCCATGAATAAATTGACTGATCATCATCGCCTACAACACAGCAATTCGCGTTTTCGCCGCCTGAAAGGAGCTTCATTATTTTATATTGTATAAAACTTGTGTCCTGAAACTCATCAACCATAATATAGCGGTATTGAGAGCGGTATTTATTTAAGACATCTGAATTTTTTTCCAATAGTTCAAGAGGGATTACAAGTAAATCGTCAAAATCCACAGCATTGTAAATTTTAAGAGCTTCGTTATATTCATTGTAGACTGGTTCCATATTCGCGAATGAATCACTCCACTTTGCGGTTCCTGTTTTAATTTTAGAAAAAATCTGATTAAGAGCGTATAGATCAACTTTATGCGAAAACATTTTACATTCCCTTAACGATTCCTTGATAAGGGATATTTTATCGGTTTCATCATAAACGGAAAAATTCTTCCTGTAACCGAGTGTCTCGTAATTCTCTTTTATTATTTTAAGGCCGAACGCGTGAAATGTGCTTACATTTAGATTTTGAAGTTTCTTTCCGGTAAGTTCTTTAACGCGGGTTTCCATTTCATGAGCGGCTTTATTTGTAAAAGTAAGGGCGAGTATGGCGGACTGGGGAATGCCTTTATCAAGCATATTTGCTATGCGGTATGTTATCACCCTTGTCTTACCTGAACCTGCGCCCGCGATTATAAGCACAGGACCTTCAATTGCGCGGACGGCTTTTAACTGCGGTTCATTAAGCTGTGAATAAATATTAATTGCGGCCATGATTTCTCCCAAATCATTTTTAAATATTATTTAANAAAAANGCGATATATCTTCCCGCTTTGCCGCGGTGGCTTATTAAATTTTTTTCATCGTCTGAAAGCTGCGCAAGAGTGCGNCCGTAATCCGGAACAAAAAAGATCGGATCATAACCAAAGCCGCCGTCTCCCGCNATTTCATTTTTCTTTACTATAACGCCTTCGATAGTTTCCTGCGCAATGAAAAAACGATCGTTTGTCAACACAAGAGCCATAGCGCATACAAACCTCGCCGTGCGGTGATTGTTATTGCCAAGCTCATCAAGAAGAATAATGTTCTTCTCAAGGCTGGTCAATATCCTGCCGTTTTCCATTCCGTATCTCGCGGAAAGAACACCGGGTCTGCCTCCAAGCGCGTCCACGCACAAGCCTGAATCATCGGCGATTACAGGTTCCTTTCCGATCAGCTTTTTAAGTTCCCTTGCCTTTAAAAGCGCGTTATCGCAGAAATCGGCTCCCGTTTCATCGGGATTAAAATTTAATCCTTCCTCAGATGGGATTTTGAGGCTTCTTCCCAAAATAGCGGCAAGCTCATTTTTCTTATGGGTATTGTTTGTGGCGAACCAGATATTCATTTGTGGGAGTATAGCATAATCAATGAAAAATAATCTATAATTAAAACGGCATATGAAAATTAATAAAGTGATAAAAACAATTTTCACTATCGGGGCATTTATTCTTCTGCCTCTTTCTTGTTCTGATTCTCAGCCGTGGATATCCTACGGTTTTATTCAACTTGTGTTGTATCAAAGCGATGAAGGTCCAAAGGAATATTTTTCTTTTTTTGTGATAGCTGAAGATGATGAAGGTCCTGAAAATCTTGAGGATTTATATCTTTATCACGATCGCGAACAACTTCGCTGGCATATCAACAGCGAAGATTGGGTAACAATATCGCATGAGGAAAAGACATGGATAGGTACCAGAGGAATTTCAATTCAACAAGGAAGCCTTCCCCGGGGAAGTTTCCGCGCGGTTTTAGTGAATAAAGGAGGCGAAAGCTCACAGCGCGTTTTTAACTTTGACGGCGCTGTACGTTTTCCATTTCCCGAAATTACTGTTTCAGGCGGCGTGTATACGGTAAACTCCCAATGGCCTGTTAATCGTTTGGTTTGTTACAACAGGGAAGGAGATTACGCAATAACAATCACTCTTGAATCTCTCTCGGGACGCGTATCACAACTGCGTCTTCCGTCAGTGGTAAGAACCGCCTCTCTCTGGGTAGAGGATGAAGATAATTTTTGCAGCGCTTTTACAGACGCGGTGCAGCTTGTCCAATGATAAAAAGTTACGCGCTTCGCCAGGGGCGTTTCACTGACGCGCAGAAAAAAGCGTACAGCTTTCTTGCGGAACAATATTTGATTCCCTTCTCTGATCAAAAAATTGATATACAACGCGAATTCAAAAAAAATGATATTAACAATTTTTCTGTTACAATGGAAATCGGATTTGGGTCGGGAGCGGCTACGGCGGAAATCGCTCAGGTAAATCCCGATAATCTTTATATCGGCATCGAGGTTCACCGTCCCGGTATCGGGCGGCTGTTATGGGAAATTGAAAAACGCTCTCTTTCCAACATACGAATTATTGAGTATGATGCAGTGTCTGTTGCACAACAGATGATCCCTAACGGTTCGCTTGACGCGGTTCACATTTTCTTCCCCGATCCCTGGCCGAAAAAGAAACATAGAAAACGCCGCCTTGTTCAAAGACCTTTCACGCAGGTTCTTTGCGGCTGTCTTAAAAAAGGCGGATATCTTTACATGGTAACAGACTGGGAGGATTACGCTAATCATGCGCTTGAGGAATTAGGCGCATGTGAAGGTTTAAAAAATCTCTACGATGGATTTGCATTGCCTCAAAGCTGGAGGCCAAAGACTAAATTTGAAGAGAAGGGGATAAAGAAGGGGCATGGTATTTGGGAATTGTTTTTTGTTAGGAATTAGATAGGGGTTAGGGGATAGGGGATAGTAATAATGTTATTGACGGTTGATATTGGGACTTCTACTTTTAAGGCTGCGCTTTGGGATAGTGATGTTTGTAAATCAATTACATCATGTTCACTTTCAATTGATGTCAGTAATGGTGTTGTCCACGAAGCTGATCCTTCACAGTGGCTTTTTGCTTTTGAAAAGTGCTGTAAAGAGCTTGGAAACTTACAAGGCGTAAAGGCTGTTATTATAAGCGGAAACGGACCGAGCCTTGTTCCCGTAACAGGAGATCCTTCAGTTGAAAACGGTCTGCGCGTCCCCNCGGAAAACGCGCGTCTTTGGCTTGACAGAAGAGCGTTGAATTATCAAGNTGACGTTACGCGATTAATGGGCGGTTTTGTTGACGCGAGTTTTTTTCTNCCGAAAATATTATTTATTAAAAATGAAGAAATTGAACTTTATAAAAAAGTAAAATTTTTTTTAGGATGCCCTGAATATCTTGCCTATGCTCTGACAGGAGAAGGACGCACGGTTTTCCCGTGTGAAGGATTTGACCGCTGGTTTTGGAATGATACGGTTCTTGAAAAATTAGAATTAAAAAAAGAAAAATTTCCCAAGTTTATAAAACCGGGAGATCAATTCGGCGAAATGACAGCGGAAACTGCAAGGTATTTAGGCTTTAATAAAAATATTCCCGTAATAAGCGGCGGCCCTGATTTTTTCGCCGCGATTCTTGGAAGCGGAGTTATAAAACCGGGACAAGCCCTTGACCGCACAGGCTCGTCAGAAGGTATAAACCTTTGCACTAAAGCACGCGTTAACGATGAAAGATTAATGTCATACGCTCATCCTGTAAACCCTTACTGGAATCTCTCAGGTATAATCAACACTACAGGAAAGGCGGTTGAATGGGGATGCGATCTTTTCGCAGTTACTTTTAACGATTTTATCAAGACGGCAAAAGAAAGTAAGAGCGGAAGCGGCGGCTTAATATTCAATCCCTATCTTGCGGGGGAACGCGCTCCTCTTTGGGATCCATCCGCCCGTGCGGTATGGCATGGAATTAGTTTATCGGCAGGAAAGGCTGAATTTTTTAACTCAATACTTGAAGGAATTAGTTTCGCAGTAAAAGATGTTATCACTGTAATGAAAGAGTGCGGTGAAGAAACAGAACAATTGCGCGTAACAGGTGGGCTTTCTGGTTGTGAATATCTTAATCAGATTAAAGCCGATATTACAGGGCTTGAAGTAATACAGGGTATGCACAAAGAAGCGGAATTAATGGGGCTTGCGGTTATCGGAAATTACTTTTTAAAATATTACAATTCTTACGCAGAAGCCTCATCGGAAATAGTAAAAATAAAAAGAATATACGAACCTAACCGCGCAAACAGCGGAATGTATAATGAAATGTTTGAAAAATACAGGAAAGTTTCTGGTACATTATAGCATCTAATTTTTTTACCGCGAACCACAATAACACCGCGAATTAGTAATTCGATAATTGGATGTCTTGACAATAATTCATCGATTAATTAATATGTAAGCCATTATGAAAAAAATATTAATTTTTATTTTAACTTTATTAATTATGACTACATTTTCATGCAGCCGCGGGAATAGCGTTAACCGCGCTAAGGATGAGATATCTGTTCTTATTTTTATAACAGGTGTAATCGCCGGAAGCCCGCCTTATGAAATGCTCGCGCAGGGAGCGCTCGAATTCGCGCAGGATAATCCGCGCATAAAAGTGAGAATTTATGAAGCCGGAATGAATCAAGCAGGGTGGGAAATGCAGCTTGGAGANATGGTAGCGGGAGGAGAATACGATATAGTAATCGGTTCNAATCCTTCTCTGCCTGAGATATGCGCNAATGTCGCGAGAAACTTTGATAATGTAAAATTTATTATTGCGGACGCTGAATATGAAGGTAATCCGAGAATCAGAACATTTAATTATAATCAGTATGAACAATCTCTTTTTCTGGGTTATCTTGCAGGGTTAATCACAACAAGCTCTATGCCTTACGCGAACAGCCAAAAACGCATCGGCTTTTTAGCGGCGCAGGAATATCCGCTTTTAACACGGCTTATGGTTCCGGGCTTTATTGAAGGAGCGCGTCTTGCAGACCCTGACATTGAACTTGATTTCCGGGTGATAGGCTCATGGGCGGACGCTAACAGAGCGGCGGAATTATCATCCGCCATGATTGACGCGGGCGCCGATGTGTTCACGGCAATCGCCGGCGGCGCCGCGCAAGGTTTAATTAAAACAATAACCGAAAGAAACGCGTACGCGCTTTGGTATAACATAAACGCTTATAATATGGCGCCGGGTTTAATGGCAGGCTGCGGCATAATGGAGCAGAAAAAACTTGTAATGGAAATCCTTAGCGATGTTTTAAACGGCAATATGGAATACGGAATTTCAAAAACAATCGGGGTTAAAGAAGGTTATTTAGGATTTATTTTTGATGATCCCGCGTATCAAAGCGTCTTGCCTTCCAATATTCGTGAAAAATTTGAAGAATTTTATAATAATTTAAGCCGCTAACAAACCGGCACGGACTTTCATTATAATTTTATGTTTTAAGTTCATGCAGGTTTGTGGTAGAATAATTTAATATGAACGTTGTAGAACTGCGTAACATAAGCAAGCAATACCAGAGCGGCAATAAAAAAGCCAATAATAATATCAGCCTTAATGTTAAAAAGGGTGAGATCCTGTGCATTGCAGGGGAGAACGGCGCGGGAAAAACAACGCTTATGAATATCCTTTACGGTCTTGAAAAACCGGATAACGGCGAAATATATATTAACGGAGATAAACAGGAGATAAAATCGGCCTTTTTTGCAAGGAAACTTGGAATCGGAATGGTTCATCAGCATTTTATGCTTTTTCCTGATTATACCGTAGCGGAAAATATTGTTATGGGAAATGAACCGCTTATGATGGGGATTTTTTTTGACAAGAAAAAAGCGCGGGAAATATCGCAGAAGATAATAACAGAGAATAAATTTCCGATAAATTGCGAAACAAAAGTAAGCGAGTTGACGCTCGGGCAAATGCAGCAGGTGGAGATATACCGTTTATTAAACCGTGACGCGCAAATTATTATTCTTGATGAGCCGACATCAATTTTAACAGAAACAGAAAGCGTATCATTGTTTAAGACATTGAAAGATTTCGCCGATAGCGGAAAATCTATAATTATGATAACGCATAAACTCCATGAGATAAAACAGGCGGGAGATCGCGCGGCGGTTTTGCGTAACGGAGAACTCGTTGGTATACGAAATGTAATTGATATTGACGAACATGAAATCGCGGCAATGATGATGGGAAATGATGAGTTTGAATATGGAAAAAAAATAAAAAATATTAAACAGAAAAAAAATAATGAGCCTGTTATCGCTTTTGAAAACGTCACAGTTAAAAGAAAAAATCAGGAGAAACTTCTTCTTGATAATGTTTCTTTTTCGGTGTCATCCGGTGAAATTCTTGGAATAGCAGGTGTAGGCGGCAACGGACTCGGCGTAATTGAAGCCGTTCTCGGCGGCTTTCTTCACCCCGTATCAGGAAAGGTTTTTCACAGGGGAAAAGATATTTCGCGCTTAAACACCCGCGCCCTTCGCAAACAAGGCCTTTCTTATGTTCCCGCCGATCGTATAAACACGGCAAGCGCGAAAGACGCGACAATCGCGGAAAATATAATTATCAATCGAAGATATGACGGAATAAAAAATAACGCTTTCATTGAAGAATTAATTAATAAGTATAATATTGACTGTCCATCTGCCGGTGAAAATGCGTCCACGCTTTCAGGCGGCAACTTGCAAAAATTAATTCTTGCAAGAGAGATTGACTGGTTTAAAGATTACATTGTTTTTTCTCAACCTTCATGGGGATTGGATGCCGCGTCAAGCGCATTTGTTTTAAAACAAATTGATGAACTTCGCGGTAAAGGAGCGGCAATTATTTTAATCTCCGCTAACCTTGATGAAATTATCGAACTTTCTGATAAAATTATCGTAATGAATTCAGGCAGAATAGCGGGTGTTTTTACTGATTTTGATGCTTCGGTGAAAAGTGAGATTGGGAAATGTATGGTGTTAGGGGTTAGGAATTAGGGGATAGGGGTTAGTTTTAATTGGCGGGGTTTGGGTATTTTGTTAGGTGAGGGTATTTTTAAAAGATTTTCTCTTGTTTGGGTTCCTTTGATTGGAATATTATTTTTACTTTTATTTATTTTTATATTAAGTGATGAACCTTTTAAAGCGCTTTATTTCTTTTTTTGGGGGCCGTTTAGGAGTGTTTTTAGTTTTGGGAATATGTTAAACGCGTCTGTTCCCTTAATTTTAGGCGCATTAGGCATCACTATCGCGATGAAAGCTGGAAATCTAAACCTTGGCGGTGAAGGGCAAATTTACCTTGGAGCGTTTGTTACAACAGCCGCCGCTCTTGAGCTTTCCTCAATTGGATTGATGGGAGCATTTGCCGCTGTTGCCGCCGGTTCTTTTTTATCAGGCGTATTGGCGGGATTCAGCGGATATTGTAAGGCGAAATGGAATACTAACGAATTAATCTCAACTTTTTTACTATCATGCGCGGTGATTCCTGTTGTAAATTATCTTGTTACAGGACCTTTCCTTGATCCTGAAACATCGCTTTTATCAACAGGAAAAATCGCGGATAATATGCGTCTTCCTCTCATTTTAAAACCGTCAGGTTTAAGCGCTGGTTTTTTAATCGCAGTTGTTTTTGTTTTTATAGTCGATTTTTTTCTTAAAAAAACAAGGACGGGATATGAAATCAGAATGACAGGACACAATGAATTATTCGCGCGTTACGGAGGAATAAACACAAAGTACAATACGGTTATTACAATGATATTAAGCGGATTTTTTTACGGGCTTGCAGGGGGTATTCTAGTTTTAGGAACGCATTACGCAGTGATAAGGGAATTTTCTTCCGGGCTTGGATGGAGCGCGCTTACCGCGGCATTAATCGCGCGTTTTTCTCCGATCGCCGTGATCCCGTGCGCGCTTTTTCTGGCGTGGATAGAAGCTGGAGCGAGAAGCGCAATGCAGAACACAGGACTTACATTCGAAACAGCTTATATCGCGCAGGCAGTAATTTTCTTTCTTTCAACAAGCCTCGTTATACGCAATATTTTCACGCGGGAGGGAAGGGGATAATGGAAAGTTTAATACCTGTTCTCAAAAGCGCTGTAACGATAATGATTCCTGTTTTTTACGCCGCTTTAGGAGGACTTTTTCCTGCTCTCGCGGGTTCGCTAAATATCGCCCTTGAAGGATTACTTTTAACGGGGGCGTTTTCATCGCTGGCTGTATATTATTTTTCAGGCAGCGCGGCGGCGGCGGTATTATGCGCTGTAATTTCTTCCATGGCGTTATCTGCAATTCATATTTTAACAGTTTATAAATTAAAAGCGGATCTGTTTATCTGCGGTCTTGCGGTAAATCTTCTATCAGTCGGAATGTGCATTGTTCTTTCCGATAAATTATTTGGCACAAAAGGAGTTGTCGCTTTAAACGGCGCACCTATGCTTTCAAACTTTTATATAACTTTCGGTATAATTCTTTTAATTATTTCATGGATTGCGGTTTACAAAACGCCTTTCGGCTACAGGCTCCGCGCATGCGGAAAAAACAGTCAGTCGCTTGTTTCGCTTGGTATCAATCCGAAAATCTATCAATCATCCGCGGTTTTACTGTCAGGTTTTTTCTGCGGAATAGGCGGATCATTTTTAAGCCTTAATCTCGGAGCGTATGTCCCAGGAATGTCCGCCGGAAAAGGCTGGATCGCCCTTGCCGTCATTTTTCTCGGCATGAAAAAACCGGCAGGTGTTCTTGCCGCCGCGTTCATTTTCGCTCTTGCGGAAAGTTTATCAAACTTCGCCCAGGGTTCCCTTCAAATACCCGCCGATTTCATTCTTGCCTTCCCCTACATTTGCACACTCACCGCTATGATACTTGTATCATTAAAAACAACCAATTTATCATAAAAAACGCCATTGAAATTCATTATTTATCTTGATAATATAATCATAAAACCAAAGTGAGGTTGGTAATGCTGGATATCGGTCAAATACACCGAAAAGAATATGAGCTTGAAATTCAACCAAAATTGACTAAAAAATCCAGCTCGGCTAATGACGATTTAAAAACAAACATTGTCGCAATCGGCGAGTCTCCGGGCAGAATTCATTTTATGGGAGAGCAGGGCGAGCCGGAGTCCGGCTGTTATTTATCCGCCGCAATAGACCGTTTTATCAATGTCGCTGTAAGTATGCGTAAGGATAATTCGTTCCGCTTTTTTGCCGCGGATCTCGGCGAGCGCAAGAGAAGCACGCTCGTCAATCTAAAATATAGACGCGAAGACAGGTGGGCAAACTGCATTAAACCCGCTATTCATCTTTTTATGGAACTTGGGTTCCCTGTAAAGGGGCTTAATTTTTCCTTCTGCGGCGATATACCTCAGGGTATCGGTCTTGCTTCATCAACCGCGATTGAAACCGCCGCCGCCATGGCTTTGAAAAATTTGTTTCACGCGCAGATAAGCGAAATGGAATTGGCGCAAAAATTGATGGAATCGCATGAGGAGTTATTCAGCGAAGCGGCCGTGCGGGAAGCGGTGTTCGCCGATTATGCTGTCTGCATGCTGGCGAGAAAAGATCATTTCGTTATCATCGATTCATTAACAGGAGATGTAAAACTAACTAAATCTCCGTTATCGCGTTTTCGGATTTTGCTTGTTGATTCGCGCGTGCCGAGAATGGGCGCGGAGGGTGAACTGGCTCTAAGAAGGGAAGATGTTTTAAAAGGGCTTAAACTTTTATCTAAAAAAAAGCAGGGAGCGGCTTTTAAGGATTTCGCTTCCGCCGATCTTCTTGAAGTGCTTGGAAATTTCCCGGAGAGGATTAGAAGAAGGACAATGCACATTGTCGAGGAGATCCACAGAATAGATGACGCCGTAGACTCACTTGAACGGAGCGATATCGCATCCTTCGCGAAGATTATCTACCGTTCGCATGAAAGCCTGAGAGATCTTTACGAGATAAGCTGTCCGGAGGTTGACTGGCTTGTAAAACGAGCGCAGGAGATCGAAGGCGCGGCAGGTTCAAGAATGACAGGATTGGGATTCGGCGGCTGCACATACACGATCATACGGCGCGAACTCGTGGAAGAATATAAAAAACGCATGGAGGAGTACGAGAGGATTTTCGGATTTCGTCCCGTGACATACGAAGTAAAACTGGCGACAAGGGCAAGGGTAAAATAGACACGTATGAGGATTTTGCTGACAAATGATGATGGAATCACCTCGCCGGGAATAAAACTGCTCGCGGTTGCTCTGCGCAACGCGGGGCACAGGGTATTTGTAGTCGCTCCCGATGTAAACCGTTCGGGGACATCTCATTCAATTTCATTTTTATCAAATCCCCTCAAATTATCNGAGATTGAAGAAGACACATGGTCATGCTCAGGAACTCCTGTTGACTGTATTATTACNGCTTTGCTAGGCGGGATTTACGAGATCTGNATAGCGACGGAAACATCCGCGTTGAATATGGAAAGAGCGCCNGATCTTATTCTTTCGGGTATTAACGCGGGCGCGAATTTAGGCACTGATGTCGTCTATTCAGGAACCGCGGCCGCCGCAAGGCAGGGGAGNTTTTTTGGAATTCCTTCCGTTGCGCTGTCTCTTGTTGACGGTGAAATTCCGTATCANTGGGACACGATAATTCCCTANATAACGGAGAAGCTGATTTCGATTATGGGNTATTGGAAGGCGGGAACTTTTGTAAATGTTAATTTTCCGAATATCGAAAAAAAACCTGCCGCACTTGTTCCTTCTTTTCCATCTTTCCGTTATTATAACGATCGTATAGTTTCATTTATCACCCCAGAAGGCGGTAAATACTGTTTTGCGAAACCGGGGAAGGTGGAGAATATCCCCGAAGACGGCTC
>WQRT01000059.1 GCA_009786625.1 Treponema sp. | reverse complement strand
GGGTACGACGACGATGAAGCGATGCGGAAATTTACGATCATCGTTCATGGAATCAAAAGCTCCCTTTGGAATATCGGCGAGACTGTTCTTTCCGAAACGGCGTTTAAACTTGAAAAAAGCGGGCGCGAAAATAATAAAGAGTTAGTAAAATCTGTAACTCCGGGTTTCCTAAAAGATATGCGTTCCCTTCTGGAAGAGATTGAATCGAGTCATAATAAAGATGATTTGGATATTGACAATGCCGACGAAGATATCGAAAGCCTGACTAAAAAATTGATTGATATAAAGGAAATGTGCGCGGATTTTAACAGGAAAGGAGCGTTGGACGCAATCACCGAAATTAAAAATCATTCTAAAAACACAAGGGAGATTCTTGAAAAAATAATCGCGAATGTGGTTCACAGCGAATTTGAAGAAGCTGAAGAAATTGCCGCCGGTTATTTAGACAGCCTGCAATCGGAAAGCGGCGGGTTACGGATAATGAAAGAAAATATTGACGGGCTTGATATCGCAGCCGGGCTTGAGCGTTACAATGATGATGAAAATGTTTATATCAGAATCCTGCACTCATACGCGGCAAGCGTCCGTTCTATGCTGGAGGAGATAGAGTCTGTTTGTAAACCGGATCTTGGCGAAGACAATCTAAACTTGTATAAAATAAAGGTACACGGCATTAAAGGAACAAGCCTTGATATCTGCGCGGGAAATATCGGCAATGACGCAAAACGGCTTGAAGACGCGGCAAAGTCTAGCGATTTGGATTACATTAATTCTCATAACAAGAGTTTCCTTGAAGAAACATGGAAACTTGTAAACACTCTAGAAGATTTATTTGTACGGCTGGAAGCCGAGAATCCAAAACCTGTAAAAGATACTCCCGATGCCGGAATGCTTAAAAAACTTTATAATGCCTGTAAAGATTANGATATGGATGGAGCGGATGCCGCGATTGCGGAAATNGAGAAATNCAAATATGAATCCGATAACGGCCTTGCGCTTTGGCTTAGAGAGAATATGGACAGAATGAACCTCTCGCAAATTGCCAAGAGGCTTTCGGAAATTAATGGACAAGGAGACTGATAAATATGGCCAAATCCGGTTTTAAAGCGGCAGGCGATATTACCGCCGGCGTACGTAAAAAAATTATATATGTCGATGATGTAAATTACAGTCTGCAGTCTGTCAAAAGCAGGCTTGGGGAAATATATGAAATNTTTCCCGCGGAATCTGTTTTAAAGATGTTTGAGTATCTGGAGAATATCAGACCGGATTTAATTTTNATGGATATTAATATGCCGGATATCGACGGCTATGAAGCGTTAAAAAGCCTGAAAGCNGANGAAAAATANACCGACATTCCCGTAATTTTTGTTACCGGNAACAGCGACAGGGAGAGTGTTGTAAAAGGTTTAAGCCTCGGCGCNGTTGATTATGTGATCAANCCGTTTACATCGACGAAACTTGTAGAGAGTATCGAGAGTCATTTAAATCCTGTTGTCAAAAAAGAGGAATCATCGGAAGATGAAGAGGCTAACAAGCCAGGCGTTCTCATCGTTGATGATGTTTCCAGTATGCTGCGCGCCATGCAATACGCGCTTCATGACAGATACAAGGTATACGCGCTTTCAAAATCGGAAGATGTTATGGATTTTCTCCGCAGTAAACAGCCTGATTTGATTCTTCTGGATTATGTAATGCCGGTGTTGAACGGATTTGATCTTATACCGATGATACGCGCTCTGCCCGAACATAAAGATACTCCCATCATCATTATTACAACAGAAGGAACGCATGATCATGTCAATGAAGCCATGACTCTCGGCGCGTCCGACTTTATCGTAAAACCGTTTAAACCAAAAGAATTGAATGACAAAGTCAGCAAGCATATAAGGATCGCGAACGAGGTGCGTAAAATAAAAGAAGATTTTAAAAATTTGATTGGGTAGGAAAATGCAAAAATTGATTTTTATTATTGATGATAATGACGCGAATCTAAGCATGGCGGCTTCCGCGCTGGAAGACGAGTACAGGGTTCTTACGATGCCGTCCGCAAAAAAAATGTTTTCTGTTCTGGAAAAAAGAAAAGCCGATTTGATCCTTCTTGATATCGAAATGGATGAGATGAACGGATTTGAAGCGATTGCGGTTCTTAAGGAGAGTCCGCAGTGGAGTGATATCCCCGTCGTGTTTCTTACAGGATGGAATGATGATAAAATAAAAGCCTCCGCATTAAACTCAGGAGCGATAGATATTATATTTAAACCGATTGTTCCGTCAGTTCTCAGGGACAGCGTTAAAAAATATTTAGGAGAGTTATGAACTATTTAGTGGATAAAAAAGAGAAAACAGTTTTAATAGTCGATGATCAGGAGACTACCATCACTGTACTTTCTAAAATATTGGGCACTGAGTATACAGTATACACTGCCGTAAACGGACCGTCGGGCATTAAAGCCGCGGAGAAATTTGTTCCTGATGTAATCCTGCTTGATATACTCATGCTTGATATGGACGGGTATGAGGTATTATCCGTATTGAAAAAATCGCCCAGAACAAAAGACATACCGGTTATATTTATTACATCTCTTGACAGCGAGAATGATGAAGCGAAAGGACTCGCCAATGGAGCCGCGGATTACATTACAAAGCCATTCTCTCCGGCGATTGTAAAATTAAGGCTTCACAACCAGATAAAAATGCTTGATCAGATGCGCATGATAGAAAAGCTCAGTATGATTGATCAATTAACCGAACTGCCGAACAGGCGTAATTTTGAAAACCGTATAAATTCCGAGTGGGCTAGAGCCGCGCGTGATAATACTCCGTTAAGCATCATGGTGATAGATATTGATTTCTTCAAGGATTATAACGACAAATGCGGGCATTTACAGGGAGATGTCGCGTTACAGCGGGTCTCGCAGGTTTTTATCAACACGCTTAAACGTCCCGGCGATTTCGCGGTACGCTGGGGAGGCGAAGAATTTATTATCATTCTGCCAAGCACTGATATTTCAGGCGCCATTGATATCGCGGAGCAGATACGCAGGAACATCGAAAAAATGGTTATTCCGTGTCAGGATGAGAACTGTTCAAAAATTACAGTGAGCGTCGGGGTCAATACCCGCGAGAAGGGAATGGGCGGCACAATTCATGAGTTTATACAAAAAGCGGATAAAGCGCTTTATGAAGCCAAGGCAAAAGGACGGAACAGGGTTTTTAGTTTTTCTGATGAAACGTAAAAATTTCTTATCCTAGAGTTTCCATTTTATTAATTTCTATTATAACTGCCCCCTGATCGTTTTTCACCCATCCGCCGACCAGTAGAGGCTGTTGATCGAACAGAAGTTTATTGTATCGATCATATATCTGCGGAAAAACCACGGTTTCGTACATCGCGGTTTCGTCTTCGAGGCTTAAAAAACTCATTGTTAAACCGTCTTTTGTCCACACTTCTTTTTGAGTGATCGGCCAGCCGATGAGCCGGACATATTGATCGATGTAGCCGTGTATATGAACCGCTTTTATCCGTTTAACCGCCTGAATCTTATCCTTCCATAAAACAAGCGGATGAAAGCCGCGGAGAAAACCCAGCGCGTTGTATTCATCCCACAGCGAATTTTGAGTGTGCAGCGCCGCGTGACCAGTGTTAGGTGACGAGGGAGCAGCTTGCAGTGATAAATGCGGAGTAACGAATGGTGAAGTTGAAACACTAAGATCGCTTTTTGACGGATTTTCGTTGTTGAATAAATCAAGATTTTTATTTCCGGCTTTCCCGTTATTGATGCCTTTATTCTCTAGTAAAAATCTTGCTTGCAGGGGACGAGGCTTTCCGTTTGATATGCTGTCGAATACTCCGGCGGGGCAGAGGGCTTCGATGTCATCCCTGTTTAGCTTCACTCTGCGCGATAGATCTTCAAGGCTTTTAAAATTACCGTTTCTCTCTCTCTCGTCAATTATTGATTCTGCGCCGGAGGCTGATAATCCTTTAACTGCCATAAACCCGACAACAACGGTATCGGCATCTCCGTAATANCGCCATTTTGAAATATTTATNTCAGGGCCTGCCGTAAAGAGNCGCATCCGGCGGATCTCCGCGATGTANGCGTGGGGGCGGTAATAGCCGCCTTGATTGGAAAGAACCGCCGCCATGAATTCCGCGGGGTGATGTACGCGNAAGTACGCCGATTGAAAAGACACCATCGCGTATGAGGCGGAGTGAGGCTTGCAAAAACTGTAGCCGTCAAAGGAAAGCATCATTGCCCAAATCTCCTTAATTGTTTTTTCGTCTACTTTATTATTGCGGCATCCTTTAAAAAATTGATCTTCGTATAACTTTAATTTTTCCGCTCCAGCTTTTTTCGCTATGACCTTGCGCAGTTTGTCAGCGCCGGCTTCGTCAAAGTTCGCAAGAGCGACGGCGGTTTTACTTACATCCTCCTGATAGCACAGGATTCCGTATGATTCGTCGAGTATTCTCGCAAGGCGCGGATGGAGAGGATCCCATGGTTCCCCCTTTAATCTTTTTACATATTCACAGATAAATTTATTCGCGGCGGGGCGTATTATGCTTGAATGGATTACAATGTGATCAAAATCCCCCGCGCCTGTTTTTTTTTGAAGCTGGCGCATTGCGGGGCTTTCTATATAAAAAACGCCGATGCTGTCGCCTCTTGCAAGCGCTTCGATTGTCGCGGCATCCTCGATGGGGCGCCATGTATTTTGATCTATGTATATGCCTTCTTCTTCAAGATTCAAAAGCGCGTCCCTGATAACAGCGAGGCTGCGGTTGCCCAAAAGATCGATCTTTACAAAACCGGCGGCCTCGGTTCCTTCCTTCTCCCACGCAAGAAGAGGAAAGCCTTCAAGCGATTTTTCAATTGGCGCGTAACTGCTGACAGGCTGCGGAGTAATTACAATACCGCCGCAGTGCATGCTTATGCCGCGCGGAAGGCCTTCTATTTTGGCGGCGGCGGCGTAAATTTCCCGCCACAGCGGATTGATATTTTCTTCCTGTTCGCGAAAATCGAACAGTTTTCTTTCAAGCTGCGTTATCGCGGCATCGGAAAAGCCGTATGCTTTGGCGGTTTCGCGTAACGCGGAGCGCGGCCGGAAAAAGTTGTGATTAGCGACTCTCGCGCAGTAACCTTCCCCGAAATTTTCTATTACCGCCCTTATTATCCCGTCCCGCTCGTCCCACGCGAAATCCACGTCTATGTCGGGCGGATCGGGGCGCGCCGGATTTAAAAAACGNTCAAAGTAAAGGTTATGCGCAATCGGATCCACGTTTGTTATTCCAAGTGAGTAAGAAACAATCGANGCGGCGCCGGAGCCGCGCCCGCATGTGCGTGAAGTNAGTTTAACGATNTCATCTATGCGCAGAAAGTACGGGGCAAANCCCATTTTTTCTATCACGTCAAGTTCATACTCNATGCGCTCGACTTCCATGTCGCCGAGTTCACCGTAACGAGAGGCCGCTCCGTTGTAAACGCGNCTTCTTAAAACGGCTGCGGGATCTTCGCCGTAACCGGGAAAAATAAAGCCGTCGAATAATTCGCTGAACCCGCAAGCTTCCGCGATTTTCGCGGTTCCCTTCGCGGCCTGCGGCCATGTGTCAAGAAGGGATTTGATATTGTTTGAAGGCTGAAGGATGCGTTCTTTTGCCGCGGTATCACACGGCTTTAGATTGCCTGTCGTTTTTAACAGGCTGATTGCGCGTAACACCTTGTGTACCGAAAAATCATCGTTTTCAAGAAATACGCTTGTGTCAAGAAAAGCAAGGGGAAGATTTAAATCTTTATGCGCTTTAAGTCCGCCCAGATTGTCAGGAGAGATCGCGCAGAAAAGATTTTTAACATTTCCCGCGAGCGCCGACAACGCTTCACTGTCAAATCCTGCTATGACAAGACCGCTTGAGTTTTCGCGTAACATAGGTATCGGGTTGAATGTTTTTTTGTCTTTGTTTCTGGCGGACAATAATCCGCATAAACGGCTGAATCCGGCGCGGTTTTCGGCGAAACAGTGCAGATAACGAGGAATGTAAGATGAGGATTTTTTATTAGAGTCTTCATCAATTGAAATTGCGGCTCCGATAATGGGACGGATATTTTTTTCTTTGGCTGATTCAATAAAGGAATGTACCCCATAAAGATTGTTAAGATCGCATATCGATACTGTTTTTATTCCAAATAACGCGGCTCTGTCAAGCAAAGCGGAAGGTTTGTGAACGCCGTAAAGGAGAGAATACGCCGAAACTAAACCAAGTCTTGTATCCATATTTTTACTGCGTTAATAACGGCTGCTCGACTGCGCCGGCGGCGAGAACTATGCCGCGTGTTATTTTTCCGGTTCCGTAACGGTTTTGAATTTTGTCTACAGCTTCCTGCAGCATACGGCCTTTTGTTTCCGTTTCAGGTTCAAACAAATCAGGCTCTAACATGAGAGGGCAGAGGTCTTCGAGTGAAAGACAGATTGAACGAACGCGAATGCGGCGCGTAACGTGTTTTTCAAAAAGAGAAGAGGCCGCGGCTGTTATGTCTTTATCCAGCACAAGAAGGCGTTTTTTCTTTTCGCCCGCGAGCGCCTGCATTCCGTCGGCGTAAAGAACGCAAAAGCGGATCGCGCCGGCTCCCAGTTTATCTTTTCTCATCTGGAGACCGGCGTGCTCCGCAAGGGAGGCAATTGTTCCGCGGATTACGGTTTCGTCTAACACATCTTCGGGAAAATCGGCGCGGCTTTCGATGCCGCGGTTTTTGGCGGAAGAGACGGGAGAGTCATCAATGCCGCGCGCACTGTCACGCAGGAGAAGTCCTTTTTTGCCGAATAGTGAAAGCGCTTCGCTGTCGGAAAGGCAGGCAAGTTCTCCCGTTTCCCGAAAGCCCGTTACGCGGATAGTTTTCATAAGCGAAGGACCGATTCCCGGCAGCAGCGCGATGTCCTGATGCCGCAGAAACGCTTCTTCGTCGCCGGGGCGGACATCTATCAATCCTTCGGGGCGTATTGTCCGGCTTGCCACTTTGCAGACAAGCTTGTTTGTTCCGGCCGCAGCCGCCGACTCTATTTTCAGACAGCCTTGAATCTCGTTTTGAATGCGGCATACGCAGTCCGCAGCTGGTCCGAAGATCCGCCTTGTTCCTGTTATGTCAAAATAAATATTTCCCGCGCCGTCGTTCTGCCACACCGGAGCGTAGCGGCTTATCACTTTTTCGATTTCATTGTTGGCTTCGAGGCACGCGCGCGGATCGCTTTCGACGACTTTTAAATCCTTTACAAGCCTCTGCGCCGCCGCAAGAGGCGTACCCGGCGTTATTCCCTCTCTGAGCGCCGCGGGTGAGACATCCCATGCAGCAACCTGCCCGCCGATTTTTCCGGCGATCACAAAGGGCTGTTCCGCCAGTGCGTCATCCTTTAAAGCCGCCACTGCCGCTTTAAAACCAATTATGTTAAGATGCCCAACCTCAGTCATTTGTCAATAGTAATTGTTTGAGGCTTTGCGCGTTTTTCACCGCCTGTCCTCTTGCGTGATTGTTAAAATAGACGAGCACCTTGTCGGCTTTTACCACGATGCGTCTTATCCTTTCCGCGGTTCCTTCGAGTTCCTTTGGGTTGTACAGGTAATCGTATCTGGCGCGGCTGTCCGAACCCCACCATTTTTCAATGTTTCTGCCGTGCATGCGGAAGTACGCGAAGGAGGATGTGCAGATATCCAAAACAGCCGGAAGCCCTCTTATCTCCGGCAGGTCGGTGGAAACATAGGCGACTTTTCGTTTTTTAAGTTCGTCGATCACGCGGTTTCCTGTCCATTCGTTGTTACGGAACTCCACAGCGCCCGGGATGCCGCTGAACTCCGTTAAAATGCTTCCCAAAAGGCGGCGGTTATCGTTATCATAATGAAAAGAGTAGGGGTACTGAAACAGAATTGCCTCCAGTTTTCCGGCTTCCAGCAGTGGTTCCAAAGCGGTTCTGTACGTTTTTGCCTCGTCCTGCCATTTGTACGGGTCAATCTTGTGGGTAAGACCCTGCGGCGCTTTTATCGAGTAGGTGAGGGTGCCCGCTGTTTCGAGCATTCGGCGTAACTGCTCCGCCGTAGGCATGGTGTAATAGCTGAAATTAAGCTCTACCGTGGAAAACATGGCGGAGTAGAGGGACAGGAAATCTTCCTGTTTCGCGTTTGGAGGATAGACCGGCCCCGCCCATTCCTTGTACGAATAGCCGCTCGTACCGACGGCGATTTTATTCATACAATAATACTATACTATTGTATAGGTTTTGTCAAGAGCCGCTTTAATTCAAGAGAAAATCATTTTCACTCTGCTGTTTTAATTCGTTCGTTATTCTTATGTGCCTTTCAATCTTTTGATTCAATTCTTTCGGTTCAAAGGGTTTTTTGATAAAATCCGAAGCTCCAAGCGCGATAGCTTCGCTTACGTTTTTCAATGTCCCTTCTGTAGTGACAATTATTATCGGAATCTTCGCGTATTCCGGCAGCGCTCTTATTTTTGGGACTAACTGAAATCCGCTTAATCCCGGCATTAAATAATCCATAAGAATTAAATCAGGTTTATTGGTTTGTAAAAAATCGATAACAACTTCGGATTTCGATATCAGGAACACATTATATTGATCGTGCAACGCGTGATGGATTGTTCTTAACATACTCGTGCTGTCGTCAACGACAAGAACGCTCGGTGCGCCGTTCTTCTTTTCCGCGAATGAATTCTTAGCGGCTTTCTTTGGATCAAAAATATTTTCGATACTTGCGGATATTTTTTTCGCGTCAAACGGTTTAACTAAATAGTCTGAGGCTCCGAGGCTTAACCCTTTTACAACATCTTCTCTGTCAACATTACTTGTAAGAAAAATAACCGGTATCGATGAGTAACGCTCGTCCGATTTAAGGTTCTTTATTGTTTTATAACCGTCTACATCCGGCATGTTTACATCCAAAACTATCAGATCGGCATTGATGTTTTCAAGGAGCTTGTACATTTTATCCGCGGATTCGATTGTGTAGATTTCATAAAACTGACCAAGCGCTTTTTTAAACGCTATAAGATTGTAGTTCATGTCATCGACATAAATTATTTTTTTACGGCCGGTTGAGATTGTTGACGCCGGTACAAATTTGCCCATAACAAACCTTCCTTATTTCAAAATGCTTTCGAGTTTTTCGGCGGTTTCCTCGAAATTTACTATATCGATGTTTCTCCGCAGCCATTCTATAAGATCGTTGTCTGACTCATAACGATATTTTTCAAGTTCTGACATTGCGCTCTCCGCGCCGTCCATATCATATTTTTTGCAGGCGGCAAAAAGTTTATCAAGCTGCTCCCTGTCGGGCTTGTCTTTTGCAGGTTTCGGGTTCTCCTTATCCAGCTGCTCCAGCATTTCTTCTATGCTGATAACCAATTCTCTGGCGGAATCCAAAAAGGAAGAATTGTTTTCCCTGATGTAATCCATGTTGCCGTCTTTCGCGGCGGCCTCGAGAGCAGCGGCTTTCTTGCCAATCTGATCCGCGTATATATCAAGGCTTGTTCCCTTAACGCCGTGTACTTTTATATAGTAAGCGTTTAACGTCTCATTTGTGACAGAGGCGAGTTCGTCAAGTTTGGAACGGAGATTCGCCGCGTATGTGCGGATAACAATCAGGTATATTTTTTCATCGCCTTCAAATTTCGCGATTCCCTTTATTATATCAAGTCCGTTTATTTTTTTATTAGATAATCCAAGACGCGGCTGTGAATCTGCCGCTGAATCCGCGCCTTGCGCAGACCCGTCGCGGTATTCTGAACGGTATTCAGCGCGGGCGGCGTCTAACACTTCCTGAGGCTGTTTGTCGCGGATAAATTTATTAAGAATGGCGTTTAACTGGCGGATGTCTATCGGTTTGGAAATGTAGTCGTCAAAACCGTTTTGCAGGAATATGTCAGCCTGTCCTGTTACAGCGTTAGCTGTCAACGCGACAATCGGAGCGGTATAACCGGATTCGCGGATAAATTTTGCCGCGTCTATGCCGTTCATTTCCGGCATCATATGATCCATAAAAATTATATCGAATACATCGCCGTTCTTGACTTTCGCGATCGCGGCGGCGCCGGAATTAGCGGAATTGATTTTTACATGATATGGAGCCATCAGTCCTTTAGCGACATATATGTTCGCTTCCACATCGTCAACAACCAGTATATTTCCGTAAGGCATGGGTTCGCGCGAGATTTGAACTTTTTTCATGAACGTTCTTGAATGTGTGCGGAACTCGCGCAGGTTCTCCGCGGTTTCGCCGCCTAATACGCCCGATTCGCATCTTGTCTGCGTTACGCGCACTGTAAAGACAGAACCTTTGCCGGGTTCGCTTTCAATCTTAATATCGCCGTTCATCATGTTGACAAGTTTGCGCGTAATGCTCATTCCAAGCCCGGTGCCTTCCGTTGAACGGTTGGCTTCGCGGTTAAAACGGGAATATTCGTCAAAGAGCATTTCCACTTGTTTGTCAGTCATTCCCTGTCCTGTGTCTTTTACGACTATGACAAGAATAACTTCATCGTCTTTTTTTCCGTTATATGCGTCAACGGACATTTTTACGGTTCCTGATGCCGTGTATTTAAACGCGTTGGAAAGGAGATTGTTTAAAATTTGCTTTATTCGCAATTCGTCGCCCGACATATACGCGGGCATATTTTCGTTTACTTCAAGCTCAAACTCAATAGGCTTACTGCCGATCCTCATCATGTTTAACTGGGCGGCATCGCTTATCATACTTGCGATTTCATATCTGGAATTTGCAAGCTCAAGTTTATCGGCTTCAATTTTTGAAAGATCGAGAATATCATTAATAATACTGAGAAGCAAATCGCCTGATGAATAAATTTTTTCCAGCGCTTCTTTTGAATCCTTATCAAGCGATTCCTTTTGAAGTTGAATCTCGCTGATGCCGAGTATCGCGTTCATCGGAGTGCGGATTTCGTGGCTCATGGTGCTTAAGAACGAACTCTTCGCTTTGTTGGCGGCTTCCGCTTCTTCCTTTAAAACTTCGATTCTGTCAAACGGCTTTTTGATAAAGTTGGAAGCGATTATCGCGAAAACAATATTAAGCAGGATGCTTACAAGAGCGACAACCAAAAGCCCGATATTTGTATTTCTTATCGGATTTTCCGTGAGGGGAGCGACAACACCAAGGCTCCATCCTTCCGATGATCCTGAGACCGGCCTGAACGAGCAGACGCGCGGAATCCTGTAAACGGTGTAATAACCGGTGCCGGATTCACCGCGCGTCATGCGCGTAACGGTCTGCGCGAGTTCATTGAAATCCGGCTCTGTATCAGCGGCGGTGATATAGTTAAACCTGTTCTGTACCCAATGGGCGCGGGGGTTGGATATCGCGTAACCGTCGGCATCGCTCATGTAAATATGGCCGGTAGTCCAGATGGTAAAATGGGACAGACGTTCGCTTAAAAATGTTCCCGGCAGCGTAATGACCAAAATTACATTTCTTGAAACGGGCATGGGAACCGCAAGGTAAAAAACGACTCCGCCGTCCGCGGGTATGGTGGATGAAAATACAGCCTCTCCCGCGCCGGAGTTAAAAGCCCTGGAAATGTATTTATCATTTACAATACTCGCAGGCGCCGGTTTTTCTCCGGCTGATGCGATTAGTCCCGTAGGCAAATCTTCAAATCCCTGATTTTGAGAACCGCCTGAGATTCCGCCGCCAGCGATAAGCGCGAACCCGGTAAACTCGGGATATAAACGGCTTTTTTCCGGCAGGTTTTGCCGCCATTGTGTAACGGTTGCGCCCAGATTTTCGGCTAATCCGGCTGCTTTGAATTTTATGTTTTCAATTTCGCTGCTTATATAGCGATCCGCGATACTGGACATCACTGTGAGGTCTGTGTCAATGGAAATATTGATATTTTCCTGCACATAATTGATGCCGACAAAGACGCTGAATAAAATAATTACCATATTGGTCAGAATTATTACAAGCGCCGCTCTTATTCGTATATTCATTATTACCTTCAATTATACTATATTTATTAGGTTTTACATAGAAAAATTTTATTAAATCATGTATACTATTTTCTGCCGGCAGCCCCGCTGTCCGGGTGCAGCCAATGTTCAGCAGCCCGGCGGAGAAAAACGCCTGGCTTACAGGAGCTTAACATGAAGAAAAACAGCGAAATCATATGCCCGTTTTGCAATAAAGAATTTCANTTAACCGAAGTAATTACGACTCAGATTGAGAATGAATTGCGGAATAATTATCAGGAGAAACTGGAACTGTTAAAGATTGAAAAAGAAAAAGCGCTGGAAAATCAGAAGGAAGAGCTGGAGCGTAAACTGGCGCAGAAATATGAAAATAAATATGAAACGCTTTTAGAGCAGGAAACCCAAAAGCTGCGCGAGTCCGCCATACAAAAAGTCAAAAAAGAACTTGATACGGAACTTAAGGAGAAACAGGAAGAAATTGACGATGCGTATAAAAAACTGGATATCTACAGAAAAAAGGAAACTGAAGTTTTAAAGAAAGAAAGGGAATTGGTGGATCAACAGCATGATATGGAGCAGAAATTTGAGGAGAAATTGACGATAGAGACAAAAAAAGCTTACGCGAGCGCTCAGGAAAAAGTAAACGCGGAATATGAATTAAAAATGAAGGAAAAAGAAAAAATAATTGATGATCTAAATAAACAAATGAAGGAAGGGCAGCGAAAAGCGGAGCAGGGTTCAATGAAGTTGCAGGGAGAAATACTGGAACTGGAACTTGAAGAATTGTTAAACGAATATTTCCGCAGTGATGAAATTACGCCGGTATCACCCGGAAAAAAAGGCGGAGATATTTTACAGATTGTAAAGTTCCCATCGGGGAAAACCGCCGGAAGCATACTCTGGGAAACAAAGAGGACAAAAAATTGGCAGTCATCATGGATTCAAAAATTAAAAGAGGATCAGAGGAATGTAAAAGCGGAGTTAGCTGTAATCGCTTCCGAAGTAATTCCGCCGAAATAAAAGATTTCGGAATTGAAAACGGCATATGGATCACCGACATAAAACACGCGATCGGGTTATCGACAGTTTTAAGAGAGAGCCTGCTGGAAGTAGCGAAAGTAAGATTAGCCAATGATGTAAAAGACGATAAAGCGGAAATGGTTTTTAATTATTTAACCGGAACGCAGTTTAAACAAAGAGTGGAAGCCATATTGGAAACTTATGTAGAGATGAACAATGATCTGGACGCTGAAAGAAGATCGCTAGAAAAATCCTGGGCAAAAAGAGAGAAACAAATAGAAAGGTTTGTAAAAAATATCTCCGGAATGTGCGGCGATTTGCAAGGTATCGGAGCGAATTTACCTGATATAAAATTGCTTGAAATGCAGTAGGTCACAGGCTGTATTCACAACAGCCGGCTGCATTGCAAAGACATTATATAAAAAAATGATCAAAAAATGTAAATATTTAAGAACCAAATTGAAGTATTAATAGTCTAATATTTAAGGAAAGCATAAAAACAGTGGCAGACACAAAGGAAACGATAGAATTTTTGGCAAGACAAGCCATAGGAGGAAATGAAGAATGTTTTGTCAGCCTATGCGATTTGTTAAAAACAAAACTTTATCGTACCGCAAAAGGAATTCTTGGTAATGAATCACTGGCTCTTGATGCTGTAAGCGAAACTGTTTTTCGCGCTTTTAAGAACATTAAACGGCTTCGTGAACCTAAATTTGCGGAAACATGGTTTATCCGCATAATTATAAATGCGGCCAAAGACATTTATAGGAGGCAAAAACATGAAGTAACAATGAAAGAAGTGCCCGAAGGCATATATCATGAAAATCATAACGAAATGGAATTCAACCAAATGATTGAATCATTACAGCCCCATCTTCGTGAAATAATCAGCCTGAAATATTATTCCGGTTATACTCTTAATGAAATAGCGGGAATATTAAAAATACCTGAAGGTACTGTAAAAAGCCGTTTGA
>WQRT01000058.1 GCA_009786625.1 Treponema sp. | reverse complement strand
TTCTCTTCTGTTCTTTTACCGCGGCTTCTTATCCGCCTTACTATAAAAAATACTAATAATCCAAAAGCGATTATCAGAATCAGATACATAAGAGGGACACGGAGGATATTGTCAAGCGCGTATTTCATTCCGCCGTCCGCGTGAAGTCCGAGATCGACAGACATCCGCACTCCGATATTGTTAAACATAATTATCGGGTTACCGGGCGATACGGGAATAATAACTCCCACCGCGAACAGAAGGATAAAGTTATAGACACCCTGCGCGAAAAATCCGACTATAAGGCTTGCTATCATTTCCTGTCCGCGCACTTTATTGTAAAGTTTTCCTGTTAAATATCCAAAGAACAATGCCATCGGAAACGCGAGAAGGAAGCAAAGTAAAAGAGCGCCGAGGCCGCCCATGTCATGGTAACGCACAAAAATGATGGCGAACTGCCCCGCCATCGCTCCGACTACAATGCCGAAGTTAAGACCCAGCCCCGCGATTACCGGAATAATAAGGGCGAGTACAAGAAAAATATTTCTGAATACCCTGTCTACAAGTTCATTTAAAAAATAAATAATCGGAACGCCGCCTGAAAGCCAAAAACCNGCGACNGTAAACGCGACGAATATTATNACAACAAGNTTATCTATAATAAAATTTTTTATTTTTACTTTCATTTCCTGCTTCCTCCCGCCTGCATTAAGGCATAGAGGATGATGCCGTTTTGAATGATCATGCGAAGCGTTTCNGAAAGNTCNGTTCCGGCGAAAAGTTCATTCGCTACAGGAAGGGATGTCGCCATCAATCCTTGAAAAATCAAAGTACCNGCGATTACATGGATGATCCCGGATTTTCTCACTGACGCGCCGCCAATTAAAATTCCGGCGACAGCGGGAAACGCCATCATCAGCGGCGCTTGGTACAATTGCGTATAACCAAAGCTCTGGGCGTACACGATGATGCCGAGCGCTCCCAGTATCATCGAAATAATATTCGCTGTTATTCTGCCTTTATCGACATTTAAACCGGCGGCATTTGCGAACATCGGGTTTGAGCCGCTTGCCGTAATCGCGATTCCTGTTTTTGAATGCATAAAAAGCCAGACAACGACACATCCGGCGGCAAAAACCAAAAGCGCTCCTGTCGGGATTGAAACGCCGAATATGGAAAAGCTCCAGAGTTTATCCAGTATCTGAGTCGAGCCTACTATGTCAAGCTGAATAGTTTCGCGTAACCCGGTTCCGCCGCCCAGCGGCCATGTGATTCTTTGATCTTTAAAAGGAAGTATCAGCCACAAAAGGCTGAAAAGCATTGTCATGGAAAAACCTGTGTAGGTCGCGATTGTCATCTCCGAGCCTTTTACAGCGTTCATCAATTTTCCGTAACCGTAACCCATTAAAGCGGCGAACACAATTGCGAGTAACGCGGAAACGACAAGCCATGAAACGCCTGAAAAACCCCACGCGATAGCGCACACTTGCGCCAATAGGCCGCAGACAATTCCAAGAGGAAGGGCGAAGTTGGGACCTACCCCTGATTGAATCGCCGGTACCATCGCGAGAGTTAAAATACCCCACCTGCCAAACCGTTTTAATCCGTCTGTGAGCATATCAGGAAATGAAAGCTGATTTATTACGCCGAGTATCATTATGATAATCCAGAACCCGCCGATGATTATTGTCGGAAGCCCTATGTGGTTTGTAATCATTTTTATGTTAAAACTTTTTTTCATATTACGCCGCTCCCGTCTTTTCAAGATGCATCCCTGACATCACAAGACCGAAATCCGCGGCGGGCGCGTCCGGCTTTAAAACACCGGCGACCTTGCCTTCGCAGATGATCGCGATGCGGTCGCAAATACTTCGCAGCTCCGCAAGCTCGGAGGAAGTCATGACGATTGTCATTCCCGACTCGCTTGAAAGTTTATAAAGCAAATCAAGAACAAGTTTTTTCGCGCCAATATCAATGCCGCGCGTCGGCTCAGAAACAAAAAGTATTTTTGGTTTTTGCGTTAATGCGCGCGCGACGCAGACTTTCTGTTGGTTGCCGCCCGAAAGCCGCCCTGTGTGCTGCTGCGATGATGTGCATCTAATATCAAGATCTTTTATCAATTTTACGGCGTTCTGCCTAATCGCTTTTTTATCGTTAAATTTAAAAAATCCAAAATTTTTAAGGAACTTGTTGTGTATCTGCATTGCCGTAAACGCGATATTAAGTTCGATAGACTCGTCGAGTAACAGCCCTACTCCCTTTCGATCCTCGCTTAGATACGCGATACCCGCTGATAAAATCTGTTTGGGTTGATTAAGCGCAAGAGGTTTGCCTTCAAAGGTAACATCCCCGCGCGCCGGATAAATGCCGATGATGCCGTTCGCGATTCCGAGTTTCCCCTGCCCTGCAAGCCCTCCTATGCCGAGTATTTCACCTTTGCGCACATCAAGATCGACTCCCTTTACACGCTCGCCCGGCATCGCGACTTCAAGATTTTTAATAGAAAGCGCGATATCGTTAGCTGACACGCTTTCATCGAACGAACGGTCTCCCATCGATCTGTCGATTGTAACCTCGCGCCCGACCATGAGTTCGGCAAGCTCGATCACATTTGTTTCCGATGTGTTTTTTGTTACTATATGTTCTCCGTCACGCAGGATAGTCACTCTGTCGGACGCGTTAATAATTTCATCCAGCCTGTGGCTGATAAAAATTATACTTATCCCCTTATGCGAAAGATTTTTCATCGCTTTAATGAGGTTATCCGCTTCTGATTCCGTTAGAACCGCGGTAGGCTCGTCGAGAACAAGCAGCTTTACATTTGTCTTATCAATCTCGCGCGCAATCTCAACAAACTGCATATGGCCTACAGGCAGCCCCTGTACCATCGTATATTCTTCAATGCCCATCTCAAGCGTATCAAGCGCTCTTCTGGCATCTTTATTCATCGTTTTAAAATCCAGCAATCTGAAACGTTTCCCGAATATTTTTCCAAGAATCAGATTAAACGGATTTTCATATATAATTTCGCGGTTTATTTTTATATTTTCGGTTATAGTAAAACCGGGTATCAGCATAAACTCCTGATGAACCATGCCGATCCCGAATTCCATCGCATGAAAAGGCGATTTAATATTTACAGGTTTATCGTCGAGTAACATCTCGCCGCCGAACCCGCCTGTGCTGTGAATAACGGACATCCCGAATAAAATATTCATAAGAGTCGATTTACCGGCGCCGTTCTCGCCTACAAGCGCGTGTATCTCTCCGGCCTTGATGTCAAAACTCACGTTATTTAAGACAACATTTCCCGAATAGTTCTTTGTTACGTTTTTAAAACTTAAAAGATTCTGACTCATTCAGATAATCCAGTTTTTAAATGACTAATGCGGAACTTAAGAACTTTCGTTCGTCATTCCGCATTGGTCATTAGTTATTCGTCATCTGTTGTTAGAAAACAAGATGCCCCATAATAAGCAGTTTGTAGTTGTTGTATGTGACGCCTGTGCTTGCGTCGGTATAATTCGCCATATCAGCGGTTACATTCGCGCCTGTAAATTCCCTGATGTAATTGCTCACGCACTGCGCGAGAACGCTTTCGTCAATGCCGGTTCTGGGTACTTCGCCCCTGATCCATTTGACAGCGTATTCAGCGCCCGCGTTTGTCCATGTCATTGAAGCCGGAGCCGGCCATGTCGAGAGCCTTCCTGTCATGTTATTCGCCGCCGCGATTCTTCTTGTTTCCCTGATCATGTAGTTGATAACATCAGTCTGACCGGGTTCGGTTTCAATACCGAGAGCCGAGGGGAATCCGTGCGTCGGAGACGGACAGCAGGGTTCGGGATAAATCGCGTGGCCTTCAACAACGCGGCTGATAAGAGGTATCTGCATACCGCAGTTGGTCGCGAAGAAAGCCGTATTATCGCCGTACCTTGCAATCATTCTGGGAACATCTTCAAGGATGAACTGCTGTGTAGCCGGCAGTCCGCCGTCGCCTGTTGGATCCGGCGCTGTAGCGTCAACAAATTGGATGCCAAGCCTCTGGCATGTTTCCCTGATTGCGTCCCTGCGTCCTGCGAGCAGTACGTTTGACATATGCCTTGGGAATGAGTAGTGAACAAAAACTCTCGCTCCCTGCGTCTGCGCCTGTCTTGCGATTGCCGGGCCCCTCGCGAGATCGTTTGTATTAAGAATGAGATTCGCCCTTCTTGAAACATCGGGCGGATTTTCCTGCGGATTGCAATAAACAATGAAAATATCATTTCTTGATTCAAGCAGCCTGTCCACCGCGGGNTTTGTTCCCGGGACAGCCTGATTAATAATAAGCGCTCTGATTTCCCTGTCAGCGGCCAATCTCGCTACAGTGGTTACCATCTGCTCCTGTTCCGCCATGAAGTTGTCCGGCCATGTAACGTGGACAATTTTATTTGCTCCATATTTTGCTACAAGCTGTTCCGCCGAACGGAATTCTTCCTCGTTCTGGGAAACTGTGTTTGTAATAATAGCGATTTTTCCCTGGAACGGCTCATTGGCTGCGCTTGCCGCCGGNTGNCGCTGGCGTCCGCCTCCTGCCATCAGCGACCCTGCCGCGAGTAAACCGACAACAGCCAACAGTACCAATCTCTTTACTAACTTCATTGATTCCTCCTCAACCTGTTAGGTTTTATTAAAGATATTCCATTTTCAGGTATTTTAACAGCTTTGTCAATGATTCAACATTGAAAATGTTATCATTCTTATATATTGAGATAAAAATCAATACGGTTTATAATTCACCGCGTTGATGGATTTATAATATTGAGGATATAATATGTATTCATTTAAAGATGATTATTCCGAGACGGGGCATGAAAAGATCTTAAGCGATCTGCTGAAGATATCAAGAACCCAATTTGACGGATATGGTTTAGACAGCATCAGCGAAGACGCGAAAAATTTTATCAGACAACGCTTCGCTCTTGATAAAAATGATGCTGACATTCACTTTATCAGCGGCGGCACACAAACAAACAAGATTCTAACCCATTGCGCCTTGTCCTCGATAGAAGCTGTGATCGCCGCCGACACAGGCCACATCTGCGTTCACGAGACAGGCGCTGTTGAAAGTAACGGGAATAAAATCTGCGTTATCCCGAATAAGGACGGAAAACTCATTCCTTCGGATATTGAAAAAATATATTACGCTCATACCGATGAACATATGGTAAAGCCAAAACTTGTTTATATCTCTCAGGCGACTGAAATTGGCACCGTTTATAAAAAGCAGGAACTGGAAAATCTTTATAAAACTTGCAAAAAATTAAATCTTTATCTGTTTATAGACGGCGCGCGCCTCGGCGCCGCTCTTGCGAGTAACGGCATGGATATAAAACCGCAGGATATGGCTAATCTCTGCGACGCTTTTTACATCGGCGGCACCAAGAACGGAAGCCCGTTAGGTGAAGCCCTGTGCATAATAAATAAAAAGTTAAACGAAAATTTCCGCTACTACCTGAAACAAGACGGCGCGTTACTTGCAAAAGGCGCTCTTATCGGAAGCTGCTTTAAAACGCTTTTTACAGACGATTTATTTTTTGATCTAGCGAAACATTCAACCGCGGCAGCGCAGAAAATGAAGAAAGCGCTTGTAGAAAAAGGTTATAGAATGTACTCCGATTCGCCTGTCAACATGATCTTCCCCGTTCTGCCGAATGAAATAATCGCAAGGCTTCAAAAAGATTACAAGTTTCATGTATGGGAAAAAGTTGATGACAGCCATTCTGTAATCCGCCTTGTCTGTTCATGGGCAACCAGCGATGAGGAAATTGATAAGTTTATCGCGGCTATATTTTGATAATGTTTCTACCATACGAACATGGCAAGCCGGAGGATTGGGAGCTGGCGAAACCTATGCTAAGAGTCTGCCTACGATTTACATGAAACTCAATCAGTTAGTGTGCAGATCAGATAACAGTACAAACATGGCAAGCCGGAGGACTGGGAGCTGGCGAAACCTATGCTAAGAGTCTGCCTACGAGCCAGCTTCGCAGTCTCTCCGGCAGGGAACGGCATAAATGGTTTCACCAGCCCCCAATCCTCCGGCTTGCCATGCGTGTATTGTAATCAAGCGGGCAGCATAATTATTAATGCCTTGTCTTTGCTGTGTAATAAAAACCTTTTAAGAAACAAGCTCCATTGACCGCATCCAATGTATGTGCAAAACCATATGAATAATAAATCACGCATGGCAAGTACATGATGGCTGAGGGATCGTAAAATCTCTTTAAATAACAATATAACCGCGGTAAGCTAAGGGGGTTCGGGATCGGAAAATAATCTTTGCAATTCTCCGCTGTAGAGACCTGACCGCTAAAATTTTTCAAATAATATTTATAAAGGATTATTAAAATAGTTTTAGCGGTCAGGGCTCGGAGGCGGGTTCTTGCAAATATTTTTCGATCCCGAACCCCCTTAGCTTACTGTGATTGCATAGTTATAAGGCCGCATAGGTTTTGCCAGCCCCCAGTCCCCTAGCTTGCCATGACTATATTGATATTAGCCACCCTGCATCTAGTGCCGTTACGCGACATGGTACGCTAGATGGTTTGAGTGCCTGACACCAGACAATCACCTTTCCCCACTCCCCAACAACCGAGTAATCTGTTATCCTAATTATTAATGACACCAATTACTGTTGAGCAACAAGTCAAAAATAAGGGAAAATCCCTTGAACTTACAAAAACCTTGTTTCCTAACGAAGAATGGATCTGTACAGAACCTAACATTTGGGTAGCTCAAAGCCGTCTTTCGCAAGAAAAAAGAGAACCCGAAAAATGGCAAAAAGAAATGGCGCAAGTACGGATATTAACCAGCAGGGGAAGCATAGCATATTTCCTGCCGGACAAATATATAAAGGGCGAAATAGGAAGTAAAACTGCCGATCTTGTATTAGACGGCGAAGTAGTAGAAATGAAAACAATATCAGGCGGCAGGGCAACATTGGGTGGAAAATTTAAGAAAGGTTATAAACAAGGAGCAATCTTATTAAAAGATTGTAAAGTTGCCAAAAGTCATTCTGTTTTTATACGGCTATTGTCAGACTTTTCAATAGGAAGCGTAAAAGCTCAGATAGCAGGGGTATTAAAAAACCGTTTTGATGAAGGTAAATTCATCTGTTTTTTTGAAACAACCAGCGAATTGCATTCATGGACTTATAATGAATTACGGTCAATAATAGGGACATAAAAAATCACCCGATCTCGCAAAGGCAAGATCGGGTTCGGGAAATGAGGGTACAACGCCTCCCTCATTCAGTGGCGATCTGTCAGACCAAGGTCTGTTCGCAGATATCTATAATATACCTTTTTCTTACTTTCCTGTCAAGAAAATAATTAAAATTATTTGATCAGGAATTAGGAGGAAGGATATTAATTCATGAAAGAACAATTAACGAAAAAAAGCTCCCTGTCAGTATAAGTGTGTACAGATAGATAACAGTACAAATATGGCAAGCCGGAGGACTGGGAGCTGCTGAAACCTATGCTAAGAGTCTGCCTACGAGCCAGCTTCGCAGTCTCTCCGGCAGGGAACGGCATAAATGGTTTCACCAGCCCCCAGTCCTCTGGCTTGCCATGCGTGTATTGTAATCAAGCGGGCAGCATGATTATTAATGCCTTGTCTTTGCTGTGTAATAAAAACCTTTTTAGAAACAAACTCCATTGACCGCATCCAATGTATGTGCAAAACCATATGAATAATAAAACTCGCATGGCAAGTACTGATGTCAGAGGGATCGTTAAATCTCTTTAAATAACAATATAACCGCGGTAAGCTAAGGGGGTTCGGGATCGGAAAATAATCTTTGCAATTCTCCGCTGTAGAGACCTGACCGCTAATATCTTTCAAATAACATTTATAAATGATTAATAAAAAGGTTTTAGCGGTCAGGGCTCGGAGGCGGGTTCTTGCAAATATTTTTCGATCCCGAACCCCCTTAGCTTACTGTGATTACATAGTTATGAGGCCGCATAGGTTTCGCCAGCCCCCAGTCCCCTAGCTTGCCATGATTACATTGTTATTAACCACCCTGCATCTAGTGCCGTTACGCGACATTGTACGCTAAATGGTTTGAGTACCTGACACCCCGCGCCTTTCTTCAGCACGCCTTCAATGGCAAAAAAAACGGCGCCAGCCCTAAAAGGGTCAAGCGCCCTGGATGATCACCCATTCCGATCTTTCCGCAAGGTCAGCCTATAGGCTGCCATTATGGTGGGTTAAGGGCCACATTTAAAATATAGTAAAAAATAATACGGATGTCAAATTTTTTTGTATATTTAAAATCAGATTATTACACATAATGACACTTTTTGCTTCTATGCAATTATATTAATTTGAATTATAATTGATCAATGAAAAAAATAATTCCGGTTTTTCTTCTTGTTTTTCTTACAGTTTCCAGTTTATACGCTACCTCGGTTTCGCCTGATTATCAATCCGAAGGGCTTGTTTTATTTTTCTCATCATCTTATGAAAATGTCTTTGACAGCGGCCTCAGATTCATCACTCTTGATCTTTTTGGAATCTCATTGTTTCCATCATCAAGATTTATTACAGCTCACTTAGGATACGGCCTTTATTTTTCTCCGGATATATGTAATTTAAATCTGTTTCAATATATGGGTTTTACTTATTATCCATTCGGGCAGATTTTAAGCATTACCGCNAATATCGGCATTGATTTTGGTTACGCATTTTTAGATCATTTTTTATACATCGCGGATTTAAAATTAAATATTGATATACCTGTCTGCGAACCGCATAATATCTCGTTTGGAGCGGGTCTTCGCCGCCGCGACTGTTTTAAATGGTTTAACTGGATGGGTTTTAACGACAATTATTACAATTCGTATAATAGCTATTTCTTTGAAATTTCCTACAGATTGATCAGCTAATAAAGGAGTAATTACGGCAGATAAAAGTACCGGGCGGCTGAACAGTTATAGTTACTGAGGCTTTTCGATGACTTCAATTTTTGGAAAAGCCGCCTTAGCTTTAAACAATTGAATTGACCAAATAGTTGATTTGCATTTAAAATGTTATATGAAAAAAATATCAATATTGCTTGCGGTTCTTTGCCTTATTTCGATCTCGTGTTCAAGGCATCATGAACTTACCCTGGAAGAATTAGCGGCGATTAACACGGAAGGCCTCGCGCAGCTTCTTGAAAAAACAACAAGCAAACCGTGGCAGGGCGAAGAATTTTTACCGGGAAGGATCGGCGGAACATGGCGCTCCGTGATGGTCGAAGATCCAAAAAGTTTTAATCATCTTATTGCCGAACAGGACAGTTCCACAAACGCCGTTGTCGGCAGTATGTCCGAATATTTAATCGATTACGATGTTGCCGCGCGCGAGTGGGTGCCGCTGCTCGCCGAGCCGGAAATAGTTGTCAACGAAGCCGCCGGTACGATGCAAGTGGTATACACCCTGCGCGATGATATTTTCTGGAGCTATTACAATTCAACGCAAAAAGTAAAAGTCACAAGCGACGATGTAATTTTCTGGTATAATGATATTTCAGGCGATCCCGAATGTGGAAGTTCAGGTTTATACGGGCAGTTNTTAACAATGCCTGATGGAAGCGAAGAGCGGATAACAATCACGAGGATTGACGACAGGCGTTTTTCNTTTAACTTCCCCAGAATAATCGCGGAGCCGCTTTTGATGACAAACATGGATTTCGGCCCGAGGCATATTTACGAACCGGCGAAGAGGCAGAATGGCGCGGAAGGCGTTAAGAGTCTTTTCACTATAGCATCAGACCCGAAAACAATCCCTTCAATCGGAAGGTGGTTCTTAGTTGAGTACACTCCGGGGCAAAGGCTTGTTTACAAACGCAATCCCGATTACTGGCGGAAAGATTCCGCGGGTGTTTCGCTTCCGTACATCGAAGAGATGATCGTCCGCATCATCCCGGAAGAAAATACGCAGATGCTTCTCTTCACGCAAGGCAACACCGATTCTTACCGCCTGCGCCCCGAAGACCTTGATGGAATTGTAAACAGAGGAGACGGCAGCTACACTGTCTTCAATTCGGAAGGCAGCTTAAGCGCCGCATTCTGGACATTCAATCAGAACCCCGCTATCAGCAATACGCCGCAGTATCAATGGTTTATAAAAAAAGAATTCCGCCAGGCGATGAGCTGCCTGTTAAACCGCGAGAGAATAAACGCGCAAGTATACCGCGGACTCGGGCAGCCAAAGCTCAACATTTTTCCGGAGCCGAATCCGTTTTATAATCCGTCAATTACATTGCAGTATCTTTACGACACGCAGCGCGCTCTTGAACTGCTCTCCTCTATCGGCATCAACAGAGACAGAAGGGGTATCATGCGCGACAGCGAAGAGAGGCAGATCGAATTTAATTTGACAATTCGATCCGAAAGCACGATGTATCAGGACACGGCATCGATCATCAGGGACGAGCTTGATAAAGTCGGAATAAAGGTGAATATCCGAGTTCTTGATTTTCAGAAACAGGTCGAGCTGCTTTTTTCCACCTTTGACTGGGACTCAATGCTGATCGCCCTTTCCGGTTCCCAGATGTTTCCGAGTCAGGGGAGCAATGTCTGGCCTTCTTCGGGAAACCTCCATCTCTGGTACCCGAATCAAACATCTCCCGCCACGCAGTGGGAAGCGCGTATTGACTATCTTTATAACGAAGGAAAATTCACAATTGACAGCGGCAGGGCGCAAATTTTCTGGGATGAGTTTCAATCGATCCTGCTTGAGGAGCTTCCGATGATCTACCTGATGCGTTCAAGAGGATTCTGGGCGTTAAACAACAGATGGGATTTTACAAACGTGTATTTTGACAACATGAACGGAGCCGAAACGAATTTTATATTCTTAAGAAATTGATTGGAGGTATGATATGAAATCCCCGAAAGAACTGACTATTGATCACAAACTGATAAAAATGGTGGAAGATTTAAACCTGTCAGGGCATGCTCTTAAAGGTCTTAGCGTATTATTATCAGATGACGAAATACAGGCAACGCAGGAGTACGCGAACACTGTATCAATTAAAAGGCTTGGGTATAACGATCACGGCCCTGTTCACATGAGAACCGTTACGCAAAATGCGATCATAATGCTTGAGCTTATCAAGAAAGCCGGAATAAAAACAACAATGGAAACAGAAGGGTACGGCGATTTTGAGGACAGCCTTCTTGCTGTAATGATCGCTTCGATGCTTCACGATCTTGGAATGTGTCTTGGGCGGCAGAATCACGAACTTCACAGCACGGTTATCGCTCTTCCCGTAATAGATAAACTGCTGTCATGTATTTATGAAAATTCATTAAATAAAAAAGTGATGGTGCGCTCCGTCGCACTTGAAGGAATCGCGGGGCACATGGGAACGATCAATGTCTCGTCGCTTGAAGCCGGCATTGTTCAGGTAGCGGACGGCTGCGACATGACCAAAGGAAGGGCGCGTATTCCAATCGCGATGGGGCAAGCTCCGCGCGTCGGGCACATTCACCAGTATTCCGCAAGCTCAATCGAAAATGTTCTCATAACGGCAGGTGAGGAAAAACCCATCCGCATAGATGTAATGATGTCAAGCGAAGTCGGCCTCTTTCAGGTTGAAGAAGTGCTGATGCACAAGATCGCCGGAAGCACAGCTAAACAGCACATCGAACTATTCGCGTATGTCCATGACAAGGAAGAAAAACGTTATCTGTAATTTAGCTTTTACGAATATATAAAGGTATAGAGTCAATTTCCTTGTCGTCTATAAAGAGGACAAAGTTAATAAGGCCTGACTCCTTAAAATGCAGATTTGATATGCTGTAAACAAGGTGGGAAACAGCCGACGCGTTGCCCACGCCTCTTACATCGATATTGCCGCTAATCGCATCTATGCTCATCTCGCCTTTTAAATCGCGCGTTTCTATGCGGAAAGCGTGGGTGCCGAACTCCCAGATATCAAAGCGAAGGCGTATAACAACAGACAGCGAAGGGTGGACGCACGGGAAACTTCGCGCAACGATCGTGTCGAATGTGCCTACAATTGTAAGTTTTCCGCCGTTTTCCTGCGCGTAATCGCAAAATGTAAAAAGTTCAATCTTGATAAAACTACCCTGCCGGGTGTATTCTATTATAAATCGTCAATAAAGGCAATATATGAAAAAACAAGGTTTTAATCCGTATCTTCCTTCGTGGGAATATATTCCCGACGGAGAGCCGCACGTATTTGAACATAACGGCGCAAAAAGAGTTTATGTCTACGGTTCGCACGACAGATTTAACGGTTACGTTTACTGCATGAACGATTATATCTGCTGGTCTGCTCCGGAAAATGATTTAACCGACTGGCATTATGAGGGAATCATCTATTTTAAAACAGATGATCCGCAAAACAGTGACGGAGAGATGAACCTTTACGCTCCCGATGTAACGCGCGGGCCCGACGGTAAATATTATCTTTACTATGTTCTTGATAAGATTGATGTTGTATCTGTCGCGGTTTGTGAAACGCCCGCCGGAAAATATGAGTTCCTCGGTTATGTGCGGTACAGCGACGGAACGCTTCTCAGCAAGCGCGAAGGCGATGTCCGCCAGTTCGACCCGGCTGTTCTTACAGAAGGCAAAAAAACGTACCTTTATTCTGGTCAATGCACGGGAAAAACTTTGACAGTCGAAAGGAGCAGAAATCACTCCATCGCTGTTGTTCTTGACGAAGATATGCTGACGATAACCGAAGGACCTCATCCGATAATCCCGGGTGTTAATGTAAGCGCCGGAACCGGTTTTGAAGGGCATGAGTTTTTTGAAGCTTCTTCCATAAGAAAAATCGGCGGTACATATTATTTTATCTATTCATCATACGCGATGAACGAGCTGTGTTACGCGGTTAGTAAGGATCCGCTCGGCGGCTTTACCTACGGCGGAGTCATTGTAAGTAACGCCGACCTTCACATCGACTCTTACAAACCCGCTTCCAAACAGATGTACCACGGCAACAACAACCACGGAAGCATCTCGTTGATAAACGGAAAATGGTATATATTCTATCACAGGCACACAAACGGCAATGAGTTCAGCCGCCAGGCATGCCTTGAAGAAATAAAAATAAACGAAGACGGTTCAATCAATCAGGTTGAGATGACTTCCTGCGGTCCTAACGGTGCGCCGCTTGAAGGCAGAGGCGAATATCCCGCGTACATTGCGTGTAACATTTTCAGCATGGATGATTTAAAACCGCCGTCAAAAATTTACTGGCCGAACAGAAACCCCGATATGCCTTTTATCACGCAGGATAAAAATGATATCGATCCGCTTTCATGGGACGAAGATACGGGCTTTATCGCGAATATTCAGGACAACTGCGGCGCGGGCTTTAAATACTTTACCTGTAATGGAGTAACGACTGTAAAGGTAAAGATAAGGGGATACTGCCGCGGGTTTTTCGAAGTAAAACTAAAATGGGACGGACAGCCGCTCGGGAAGATCGATGTAATTTCGAGTAACGTATGGAAACAATTTACAGCTAACATAAACATCCCGGATGGAATCCACGCGGTATACTTAGTCTACCGCGGAACCAACAGCGTATCGCTCGGATCATTCACGCTTGATTAAATTACCCGGCTTCGGATTTNTTNACTTCTTCTATGCAGTTCACGTACGCTTTTTCAAGATCAGCTAACGCGGCGGCGATTGTGCCTTTTCTGTCGGACTTGTAATCCGCTAAGCGCGAGCTTAAATTAATCACGGGAGCCGCCTTTATTATTACTTTTTTAGGCGGAATATTTACCCTGCCGGAAATCGCGCCGCCCATTGAACGGTTGGCGAAATCCCAGAGATTTTGAACATACTCAACTTTTAAATGAAGCGCGGTATCTTCGTTAGGCAGTGGATGGCGGAAATACCAGCCGAAATCCGCGAGTTCCTGATGACGGGCGGCTAACCATGATTCTCCCGCTTTTAAATCCATTACGCTTCTTTTTATCTGCGCGATATTATCAAGGTCATCAGTATTTGGAACATAAATATTATCCCAGCAAATGTGCCTGACTTTATACAGCCTCTGGAAAAAATCCCCTTCGCTTTTAATCCCAAGCATCCTCTCCGCTGTCGAAAGCGCGGCATTTACGGCTGTATCAAGTCGTTCTTCAAAGGAAAGCGAATCATCTTTTTTAATGCCGTAACGCGCTTCGTTCAGTTCAAGAATAAAGTTCCTGCACTTTTTAAACCTTTCGTCTATCGGAAGAGATGACTCTGCCGTATTGTAACCGCACGTTTTCTCGATCTTT
>WQRT01000057.1 GCA_009786625.1 Treponema sp. | reverse complement strand
AGAAAAATTGCGCTTAACGTAAGTATTCCGGTTAACTGCATTGTTAAATCAATAGAAGACGCCAAGACAGAACACGAGGATAATGTCCGTACACATGAGCAGTTGACAGAGATGGAAAAAAATTATGAGGCGGACGAACTTATGCGGAATATGCTCGCCGTTAATCCTCATATTAATATCCTGTTTGACAGTCATTTTAAATTAATCGATTGCAACCCGGCATCGGTCAGCTTTATGGGATTTAATTCAAAAGAAGAAATGCTCAGCGGGTTTACAAAAAGCGTAATAAACGGCATCCCGGAATATCAGCCGAACGGACTAAAATCCGCGTCGTTAATAGATAAACTAATATCAGCCGCAAAAGAAGGCTCTGTCCGGTTTGAAACCGCTATTAACATTAAAGGCGCGAACCGGAACCTTGATGTTGAATTTAAAAAAATCTCGTTCGGTAAAAGTTATGTGATTGTCGGTTTTGTTTACGATATGACGGCAATCCGCGAACGCGAAATGGAGCTTGTAAGAGAGCAGGAAAGGAATGAACTGCAGCTTACAAAATTAAACGCGGTTGTTAACGCGACAAAAATCGGTTTATGGGATGTGATGATTTTTAATAATGATCCTTTGGATCCAAAAAATGTTTTTACATGGTCTGACGAGTTCAGATATATGCTTGGATATTCAAGCGTGATTGATTTTCCAAACACCGCGGATAGTTATTTTGATAAATTGCATCCCGATGATAAAGACAGCGCTTTTCTGGCAATTGTTAATCATCTTTTGGACAAAACCGGAGATACCCCTTACGATGTGGAATACAGGCTGCTCTGCAAGAATGGGGAGTACGCTTACTTCCGCGCCTGCGGGAAAGCTCTCCGCGATAAAGACGGCAATGCGATACGCGTCGCCGGAGCCGTAATGGATATAACTCAATCTAAAAAAGTTTTATTAAAAACGGAGAAGCAAAGGGAAGAAGCGAAACAGGAAAGCAAGGCAAAAAGCACTTTTCTCTCCAGCATGAGCCACGAGATACGCACTCCGTTAAACGCCATAATCGGAATGACGACAATCGGTAAAATGTCGCCTGACATTCAGAAAAAAGACGACGCGTTTTTCAAGATAGACGGAGCGTCCAAGCATCTGCTGGGCGTAATCAACGATATACTTGATATGTCAAAGATAGAAGCCAATAAGTTGGAATTGTCGAATGTCAGTTTCAAGTTTAAAAATGTGCTGGAAAAAACCTCGGACATTGTGAATCCGCGTATAGATGAAAAACGCCAGAAACTNGACATTAATATCGCGGATGAAATTCCTGAAACTTTTATCGGCGACGACCAGAGGCTTACACAGGTTATTACAAATCTTTTATCCAATGCCGTGAAGTTCACCCCGGATGAAGGTCATGTTTTAATTGACTGCCGCCTGTTGTCGGAGAGGAGCGGAATGTGCCGGATTGAGGTAAGCGTAACAGACACCGGAATCGGAATCACTGACGAGCAAAAATCGCGGCTGTTTCAGTCTTTCGAACAGGCGGATGCCGGCATTTCGCGTAACTTCGGCGGGTCGGGGCTTGGGCTTCTTATCTCAAAACGCATTGTGGAGCTGATGGACGGAGAAATCTGGGTGGAATCGCAGCCCGGGAAAGGTTCTAAATTTGTTTTTAACGTACTGTTAAAACGCGGCGAGAACGCTGAAGACAGCTCAGGAGACGGCGCTTACGGAGTGTATGGCGGTAATAATGATTTTTCGGGGAAAATAATACTGTTAGCTGAAGATATAGAGATAAACCGCGAGATTGTGATCGCGCTTCTTGATCCGTCGCACGCGGTCGTTGAATGTGCCGAAAACGGNGAAGAGGCGCTTCGTATGTTCACGGACTCGCCGGATAAATATAATTTAATTTTAATGGATATTCAGATGCCGAGAATGGACGGGTATGAAGCGACACGCGCCATACGCGCTTTTGAAGCAAAAAAAAGAGACAAGCAGGTGCCGATAATCGCCATGACAGCCAACGTTTTCCGCGAGGATGTTGAAAGGTGTATGGAAGCCGGGATGAATGGTCATATAAGGAAACCTGTCGATATCGCGGAAATGATGAACTTACTGCGTCAGTTTATTTGATCTGTTGATTAACGATTTACAAAAATATTTTTGTTANAGGGGTTGCGTAAAAATACAATTTCTGTTATNATAANTGTGTTATGCCAGCAGAAAACGCAGATAGAAGAAAGCAGTATTCTAAAAGAAAGAAAGGCGGGCTATGCCCCCGCTGCGGTGGTAAGGTCAAGAAATCCAGCCCTTATATTAATTGCGATGATTGCCGCGAGTATTACAGAAATTACAACAGGGATTTCTCCGAGAGTACGCAGGAAGCACGAAGGGAACGGTACGCGCAGAGAAAGGCCGAAAAACGCTGCCCCCGCTGCGGTGTTTTTCTCGGGAAAAAATCTGACAGCATCATTTGCCCGGCGTGTTTAAAAAGGCAGTACAAATACAACACCGGAAAAACCAAACCTAAAAAACGCGTTAAATAAATGCGGCGGAAATTCTTTTAGTATATTTCACTCTAATGACAAATCTTTTATTAACCTTGCATGGTTCTTGCCAGTTTAAGGTTTGATGTCGCTTTTTCATCGCCCGGTTTTAGCCGCAGAGCCGTTTCGTAATCTGATACCGCGTGATCCTTGTCGCGCTTGTGATAGTATGAATTACCGCGGCTAAAATACGAATAAAAATTATTTGGATTTATTTTAACCGCCGTGTTCAGATCCGCAATTGCCGTGTCAAAATCGCCCTTCTCCTGATACGCGCAGCCGCGCAGCATATGCGCAAGCTCGTGACCCGGGCTGTATTTGATTACATAAGTAAAGTAATTAATCGCATCGTCAAACTGTCCGTTATTAAAACTAATCGTACCCATATCGAATGTTGATTTGATGGTACCCTGCATTAAAAGCGCTGTGATCGAGCCGGGTAGATCGTCTTGAACAGGAGCAGCCTGAACTCCGCGTTTTTCTCCCTTACCGCTAAGCTTCTTTTCGCATAACTCATACAATGACATTTTCCCCTCCTGTTATACATTTTCTTCCCTGCATACATTTAATATAAGTAATTAAATAATAATCAACCACTCATTTTTATTAAAAAATGGTTAATTTTTAGTTATTAGTTTAAAATTTGGTTATTTTGAAGGATATTATGAGTATATATGTATAATCTGTTTTAAATGAATGTATCCCAAACCAGTTTGATAAAAATCAATGCCAGAACAACAAGTATTGTTACGCGTACTATTTTACTGCCTTTATGTATAACAAGCCCTGATCCGATATACGCCCCAAGCATATTGAACAGAGCGGCGCAAATCCCGAGCGGAATGAGAACGCGCCCGTTTAAAAGAAAAAGTGTTAACGCCGACAAATTCGATGAAAAGTTGATCAACTTAGCGTTGCCTGACGCGATCCGCAAATCAATTTTCGCGATGCCGTTGTAAAGAAGAATTAAAAACGTGCCTGTTCCCGGTCCTGAAAAGCCGTCGTAACCTCCGATAAAAAAGGAAATTACTGCCGAAAGAATGATCGTTTTTACGCGGGAGAGCGGCTGCGGATTTTTATCCGAATCTTTTTTCAAAAATAAATAAACCGCTGTGACAGGTATAATTACCAATAACACCCATCGTATTATTTTTTCGTTTACCAAAAGCGCGAAAGATGAGCCTATCGCGGAACCTGCGAGAGCCGCGGCAATCGAAGGCAGGCAGATAAATATATCTACAAATTTGTTTTTATAATAACGAAATGACGCGATAGATGCCCCGAATACGGAAGAAAGTTTATTTGTGCCTAACGCTGTCTGCGGAGGAAGACCTGCCATCAGATAAGCCGGCAGCGAAATCAATCCGCCGCCGCCCGCGATGGAATCAATAAACCCCGCGAGAAAAACAAGCGGGCAAACAATCAGAAAGGCGTTTAACGTTAATTCCATCTAACACATATTTCAACTGCCGAGATCGTCTTTTACTTTTACGGTGACGGTTTCGTCGTAGCAGGAGAAACAGCGGTCTACAACTGATTTATCAGGCGCTTTTGTGATCCAGCTTATAAGCGGTACGATGATTAATCCGGCAAGCATGCAGAAAGCGCCCGCGTTAATCGGCGATTGTAAAAGCGCCGGGAATGAGCCTCTGAACAGGACGTTAAGTATCATCACGGAGGTGCTGAAAATAAAGCAGACCCAAACCGCCGGTTTGCTTGTTTTCTTCCAGTAAAGGCCGTAAAGGAACGGCGCGAGGAATGAACCGGCAAGCGCACCCCATGAAACGCCCATCAATTGCGCGATAAAAGTAATTCCGCCCCTGTATACGCCAATCGCGATTATAGATGAAATTATAATAAACACTACTATCAACGCGCGGATAATAAACAACTGCATTTTATCACTCATCTTTTTAATTATGTTGCCTCTTAAAAAATCCAGCGTTAAAGTAGACGCTGAAGACATGACCAGTGATGATAGAGTTGAAATGGACGCGGCGAACACCAGCACTATAATTAATCCCATCATCCAGTCGCTGTTAAAATTCGCGAGTATGCCGGGAATGATTGAATCGAAACCGTTTGCTCTTACATCAGCGGGGGTCGCGAAAATGCGCCCGAAGCTGCCCAGAAAGTAACAGCCGCCCGCGACAAAGACTGCGAAGAAAGTTGAAACAATCGCGCCCTTTGTTATCATTGTTTCACTCTTGATTGAGTAGAAACGCGCGACCATTTGCGGAAGACCCCATGTTCCCAGCGATGTTAATATCAATACGCCGATAAGCGATATCGGATCGGGTCCTAAAAACGAAGTGAAAATACCCGGAACATTTCCGCGCGCGACAGCAGGATCGCTTACCTGCGCGAGAGAATCAAGCGCGGGAATGAATCCGCCTTTGCTTCCAAGCGCGACTGCGATTACCGCGACTATACCGATCACTGTTATCGAACCTTGAATAAAATCGTTGACCGCTGTGGCGAAGTAGCCGCCGGCGACAACAAATATCGCGGTGAGAATTCCCATCGCCCAAATGCAATATTCAAACGGTATGCCGAACGCCATCGCGAAAAGACGTGAAAGCCCGTTGTAAAGCGACGCGGTATATGGAATTAAAAAGATAAAAACAATTATTGAAGCGCAGATTTTTAAAGCGGTGCTGCCGTAACGCGTACCGAAAAACTCCGGCATGGTGGCGCTTTTGATGTGATTTGTCATAACGCGCGTACGCCTGCCGAGTATGAACCATGCCATCATCGATCCGATAAAAGCGTTCCCAAGTCCAATCCAAACAGCCGCGGTGCCGAAGCGCCAGCCGAACTGTCCCGCGTATCCGACAAATACAACAGCGGAAAAATATGTCGCGCCATATGAAAACGCCGAGAGCCACGGGCCGACATTGCGTCCGCCGAGAACGAAATCGTTTACGTTTGACGCTCTTTTTCTGTAATAAAGTCCGATAAAAATCGTGACCGCGAAGAACAGCAGAAGAAGGGAAATTTTAATTACCATTGGGAACCTGCCTTGAATTTTTTAGATAATGATTTTTTGATGAGTCATATATCTTCTTAATATAGTAGTTACATTCAATAAAATATGCAAGGCAGTTGACAGATCAATATCAATGCAATATATGTGAAAATAATGAAAGAAAAACCGGAAAACTTTACCGCTGGTATTCATAACGATGATTACGAAAACGAATACCTGCAAACCCGCCTTGACGCTTCGATTCTTGTTAACACTGCCGGAAGAAAAACGGAATCCCTGAACGGGAAGTGGTCCTTCGCCGCAGATCTTTACGATACGTGCCGAAGGCAGGGCTGGTTCAGGCAGGAGCGTCTTAACGCCGAAGGGCGCGAGCTTCCGCTGGATTTCGACTGGGAAAGCCATGAGAGAATTACGGTTCCATCGTCATGGAATTTGCAAAAACCGGAACTGTACTATTTTGAAGGCTTCGGCGTTTATTCAAGGACGTTCCGTTACGCGCCCAGAGTGAAGGGAGAGCGTCTACTGCTTCGTTTTGAAGGCGCGGCTTACAGGACAACGGTTTTCCTGAACGGAAAAATTATCGGAACGCATGACGGCGCGTCAACTCCGTTCAATGCCGACATTACAGATATTGTAAAGGAAGATAATCGCATAACGGTTTCGGTTGACGCGCGGAGAAGTCCGCTCCGCCTCCCGATGGAAAACACCGACTGGTTTAATTACGGCGGCATCTACCGTGACATCTATCTTGTGCGCCTTCCATCCGCATACATCAAGGACTGGTTTGTCCGTCTTTCGCCGGATGACGCTTCTGTGATATTAGCTGATGTATATACGCTTAACTCTGACGGCTCATCGTCTAACGGCAAGGCGTTTATTGAAATCCCAGAACTTGGTATTTGTCAGGAGATCGATGTTAAAAACGGAAAAGGTGATGCTAGAATTTCAGCTAACGCGCAGTTGTGGAACCCGAAAAATCCTAAACTATATGATGTTAAATTAACTTTTAATTGTGATGCCTCGGGTAGTAATGCCGGGTCGGGCGACTGCTCAGGATCTGATTGCCGTTCCGAATCGAACCATTATGTTGATACTGTCAGTGATCGTATTGGTTTTAGAACGATAAAAGTTAAAGGACATGAAATTTTTCTTAACGATAAAAAGATTTTTTTAAAAGGTATTTGCGTTCACGAGGATCATTTCAAACTTGGTAAAACAACAAACGAAGAAATTATCCGCAGGACAATCCGCGACTTAAAGGAAATGAACGGCTATTACCTGCGTCTTGCGCACTATCCCCATGATCCGCGTTTTGCGCGTATCGCCGATGAAGAAGGCGTGCTTTTATGGGAAGAGATACCTGTCTACTGGGCGGCCGCGTTTAGTAATGACGGCACTTACGCCGACGCGGAAAATCAGCTTACAGAGTTGATCTTAAGGGATCGAAACCGCGCGAGCGTTATTATCTGGTCGATAGGAAATGAAAATCCCGATACAGACGCGCGTTTTTCTTTTATGTCGCGCCTCGCGCAAAAAGCGAAAGCCATTGACAGCTCACGCCTTGTTTCCGCGGCGTGTCTTATCAATCATCATAAATTGTTAATTGAAGACCGCCTTGAAAAGTTCCTTGATGTTATCGGTATAAATGAATATTTCGGCTGGTATGATCCTGATTTTGAAAAACTGCCGAAGATACTGGAAAACTCAAAACCCGGCAAGCCTGTTTTAATCTGCGAGTTCGGCGCTGACGCGAGGCTCGGGCAGCGCGGGACAGAGGACGAACTCTGGACAGAAGATAAGCAGAAAAAAGTTTACGAACAGCAGACAGAGACATTCAAAAAATGTCCGTACATCGCGGGGACAACTCCGTGGATACTTTACGATTTCCGCTGTCCGCGCCGGTTCAACAGTTATCAGGAAGGTTTTAACCGCAAAGGATTGATAGACGCGGATCGCGTAACAAGAAAACCGGCGTTTTTTGTAATGCGGGAATACTACGGGTCTTTTTAAATTATTATTTTAGCAATGCGGCGTTTAATGTATTTTTGATTACTATTACTGCGCGTCAAATATGCCCGGAAAAACCGGATCTGAATCGCGGATAATTCTGCGCAAAGGATGAGAGTCAGCTTCCGCGATTACAGGATCGTTAGCGAAAAGAGAAGGCCACATTTCCTTGTTTACAAATGTTAACGGTTTATCAAAGCGTTCCGTTATGCGATCTTGTATGAGTCCTGAGTCCTGTAAAACCGGAACCCTTGAATCGGAAGCGTATTTATAAGACCATAACGCGCCGTACATCGGCACATAACAAGTTGAAGTTGATACATGCGCGAAAACATCCGACAATGTGGCGCTGATGCACGCGAACGCTTCCGGCCACGCCATTGGAGATTCGCCGTGCATGGAAAAAACTGCGTTCTTGTTCTTGAATAATTTTTTTACAGCCAGAAAAAATTCCTTTGTGTAAAGCATACACGCAGGACCTACCGGGTCTGTCATGTCCATGATAATAATGTCATATCCGTTAGCTGAAGATCGCGCGTCTTTTTTCGGGTTATCAGAAACATTTTTCGCAGCATTAAAAACAAACTCTCGTCCGTCTCCGATATGAAATGTAACTCGTTTATCTGAAAAAGCGTTTTGGTGTATTGTTGGAAAATATTCTTTACTGAAGGTAACCACTTCGGGATCAAGCTCGGCGAAATCCACGGATTCAATTGACTTATACTTTTGAATTTCGCGTAACGTACCGCCGTCCCCGCCGCCGATCAAAAGCGCGCGTTTTGGATTTGGGTGAATAAGTACGGCGGGATGAACAAGCGGTTCGTGGTAGCGGTACTCCCACCGCTCTGTGACCTGTGTTCTGCCGTCAAGAAGCAGCGCCTTACCGAAAAATTCCGTTTCTACCAGTTCCGCTTTTTGATACTGCGTTTGTTTGGAAGCGAGAATTTCCTTCACTTTATAGAAAAAACCGCTTGACGCGTTTGAATATTCGCGAATTTCCATTTTTACTCCGATTATTTATTCTCTTTACTTTCCTTGTTCTCTTTGCCTTCTTTGTTTTTCTTAGGCTTTTTCCTTCTGAAATTCTTGCTTTCGAATATTTCCTGTATCTCAAGTTCAAGCGATTTTTTAATTCGTTTTTTTTCCTTACGCTCAAGCGTTTTTACTTCATCGCCGAAAAGAAAATTGGCCAGCTTTAAAGTCTTAATCCGCATTTTTGTGTGAAAAACGTTATCTGAAATAATGTTGATGTCGTATACAGAATATAAATCAAGCACGTCTTCGGAAATATATTCCTGAATGCTCGAAATATCATGGTCGATAAATAATTTATCCCCGTGAGAGTCGCGGGTAAAACCGCGGACATTGTAGTTAATCGTGATAACATCGGACTCAAAACTTTCGATAAGGTAATTCAAAACGGAAAGCGGGCTTATCATGCCGCAGGTTGAAATGTCGACATCAACGCGGAAGGTGGCGATGCCGGAAAGCTGGTTGTATTCGGGGTATGTGTGAATGGCAATGTGGCTTGTATCAAGATGGCCGACCACTGCCGGGGCCGCGGATATTCTAGGCCTTGTCGCGTTACCCGCGGCGTTTTGATCTTCGTTAAGGAGAGCGACAACACTTGCTCCGCGCGGATCGTAATCCTGCGTTGAAACATTGACAAGGCGCGCCCGGATTATATTTGTAATCTCCTGCACAATATTTTCCAGGCGCTTTGAATTATATTCCTCGTCAATATATTCCAGATACTCAATCTGCGATTCAGTAGACCTCGCGTAACAGACATCATAAATATTAAAGCTTAATGACTTTGTAAGATTGTTAAAGCCTTCAAGCTCTATTTTTTGTCCCCTAACGCGTTTTACCATGATCTATAGATAGCATGTTATAAAAAATATTTCCAGTGCTTACGACAGCAGCCTGTTAAGACGTTTTACAAAGTCCGATGGATCAGTCAGCTTAATGCCTTCTACAAGAAGCGCCTGATCGAGTAACACACCGGAAACATCGGCGATGCGATCTTCATCGTCAATATTTTTAAGACCCATAACGATTGGATGATCGCCGTTTACTTCCAGAATCGGTTTAATCTCCTGCATCGATGCCTGCCCCATCGCTTTAAGCATCTGCGCCATCTGCATTGAAGGATCATTATCGTCCGCGACAATACAAGAAGGCGAATCGTGAAGGCGGCGGGAGAGTTTAACGTCCTTTACCCTGTCTCCGAGCGCTTTTTTAATTTTTTCGAGAACAGGTTTTGCTTCTTTTTCGGCATCCCTGTTTTTATTTTCACCTAACTCTTCGTCAGCGCCCGCGCGGTTTACGCCTTTTAGATCCCAGCTTTGGGTTTCTGTTTTACCGTCCGCGCCGGGTGTCTCCTTGCGGTAGCTGTGCAGCGTTGGAATGATAAGGTCGTCGATATCGTCATCCATGATAAGAACTTCAATTTCCTTCGCGCGGTATGCTTCCAGAAGCGGGGATGAGCGTAAAGTTTTTTCCTCAGCCCCGCCTGTGCCGCCTGTGATGTAATAAATATTTTTCTGATCGCTTTTCATGCGGCCGACATAATCGGCGAAACTTGTCCATCCTTCTACCGCTGTGCTTTTAAAGCGCACCAAATCTTGAATGGTGTCACGGTTCGCGAAATCCTGATAAAGCCCTTCTTTAAGAGGACGGTTAAACTGGCTGATGAAAGTTTCCCACTTCTCCTTCGCCTCATCTCCGCCCGAGACGGCGTTATCCGCCATTTGCTTGAATTCGGATAAAAGTTTTTTGACAGAGGCGCTTTTGATGTTCGCGAGGATTTTATTCTGCTGTAAAATTTCGCGGCTTACGTTTAACGGCAGATCTTCCGAATCAATCACGCCGCGCACAAAACGGAGGTACACCGGCATCAGTTCTTTGTCATCATCTGTAATAAAAACGCGTTTTACATAGAGCTTTACGCCGGGCTTGTAATCGACATTGTACAAATCGAAGGGCGCTTTTTTTGGAATGTAAAATATGGTGGAGTATTCCAGCGTTCCTTCGGCTTTTGTGTGAATGTAGTGTAACGGCTCTTCGCTGTCATGCCCCAACTGTTTGTAAAACTCGTTGTAATCCTCTTCTTTTAATTCCGATTTTGATCTTCGCCATAAGGCTGTGCCGGAATTGATCCTATCGGTTTTTGTAATGCTCGCTTTTTCGTTGCCTTTGTCATCCCACTGCTTGTCTTCGTATGTAAGGTAAATTGGAAACGCTACGTGGTTGGAGTAACGCTTTATGATGTCTTCTATAGACCAGCGGTTTGCGTATTCCGCGCCCTCATCCGTTAGGTGAAGAATCACGGTTGTGCCCTGGCTTCCTCGCCCTGCGGTTTCGCTCACGTTCTCGATCTCGAAACCGTCTTTGCCGTCGCTCGACCACTTCCACGAGGCATTTTCGTTCGCTTTGCGGCTGATGACATCAATTTTATCCGCAGCCATAAACGCCGAGTAAAAACCTACGCCGAACTGCCCGATCAGGTTGGAATCTTTTTTCGCGTCCTCGGCGAGTTTTTCCAGAAATATTCTTGTGCCGGAACGCGCGATTGTTCCCAGCGAGTCGATAAGGTCGGTTTCGTTCATGCCGATTCCGTTATCGGAAATAGTCAGCGTTTTTTCATCCTTATTGAATGAAATGTCGATCCTCGGATCCAGGCTGAGCGTTTTGTACGCTTCGTCCGCGACCGTCAGGTATTTAAGCTTGTCCAGCGCGTCAGAGGCATTGGAAACAAGCTCCCTAAGAAAAATCTCCCGGTTGGAATAAAGGGAGTGGATGATAAGGTGCAGCAGCCGGCTTACTTCGGTCTGAAATTGGTGTTGCGCCATGTTAGGCTCCTTGATAAGTATTTTGTATTGATAATTAATATCAGAAGCGTGGGAAAATGTCAAATGCGGTTTTTTAAATAATCATCCTTATAATAATTTCAATCCCATTTCTTCCATAAATTTTTCGCTATTTACCACTTTATTTTCCTTTAAATCAATATTTTTATAGCTTGCGTATAATTTATTTAACAATCTTATTTTTTCTTTTGAATCCTCATAATAAGGCGATCCTGANTATTCATTAATTATTTTATTAAAACAATAAGCGGATAAATTAAATGANATATATATTTTATTCAGAACAGAAACCANTTCCTTATATGTTTTTGTTTCAAGTGTTGAGTCCTGATGTCTTTTATAGAATTTATTNGGATGAATATTTTTATAATATTTTATGCCCAGTTTATAAAGCGTATAATCCTGATTATTTTTTNTCCCCATATAACAATATTAACGCNAATTTTCATTATGTCAAATGATNNTCTGTTTAAACGAATTTGTATTGAAAAAATATCAATGTTAAGATATAATTAATATTAATCGATATAAATAAAGGACGGGATAAAATATATGATGAAGACAACATGGAGGAACCACATTTTCTAGTTCTCATAAGGAGGATTAGAAAATGTCAAGATCGCACAAAAAACACTGCGGCATGGGTATTTGTTCGGGTCAGGATAAACCGTGGAGAAAGCAGTGGCACTCGGCCATGAGGGCAAAAGAACGCGATTTGCTCAATTTGCAGCTAAAATTCCCGGAAGATGACTTTTGTTATCCAATTCCCAGAGAGGTTGACGACCTTTGGTCTGCGCCCTCCGATGGCGGCGCTCAATGGATGTACTCAGGTTTCAATCATTACTTTTTTTATCAGACTCACCCGCAATGGAACCCCTGGTCTGACAGAGAGGTTCCCACCCGCGAAGAAGCCTGGAAAGAGTGGAAGAGGAGCGTGATTGCCAAATAATAATATGCTTTTCTCCCAAGTCTCCAATTTCTCCCAAATCTCCTTGACATAAGGAGAGAGCTTGCTCAGCGCCTGAAATGAAAAAATGGGTTTATACATTATCATAAAAATTCAAAAATTGCCGAAGTCATGCTATCATTATAAAACAAGAAATATTTAAAGGAGTTTATATGGAAGCCCCGTTATGCATAGCAAAAAATACCGGTTTGGAAGATGTTTTTATCCTGCCCGAAATGGTAAACCGCCACGGACTTATTACAGGCGCGACGGGAACAGGTAAAACTGTATCTCTTCAGAAAATGGCGGAGGCTTTCTCGTCCGCGGGAATACCTGTGTTTGTAGCCGATGTTAAGGGGGATTTGTCAGGCATCGCGGCGCCCGCTGTTCCAAGCGACAAGCTCAACGCAAGACTTGAAAAAATTGATGTAACGGATTGGAAACCGAGCGAAAACCCGTCTGTTTTTTGGGATGTTTTCGGCGAAAAAGGTCATCCTGTCCGCGCTACAATTTCCGATATGGGGCCTTTGCTCCTGTCGCGTCTTTTAAACTTAAATGATACGCAGTCCGGCGTTTTGCAGATAATTTTTAAAATCGCTGACGATAACAACATGCTGTTACTCGACATGAAAGATCTGCGCGCGATGACTCAGTATGTCGGCGATCACGCGAATGATTTTAAAACTCAATACGGAAATATTACCACAGCTTCCGTTGGAGCCATTCAACGCGGTTTATTAACCCTTGATGAACAAGGAGCGTCGAAATTTTTCGGCGAACCGATGCTCGACATTATGGATTTAATCCGCATCAGCGCTTCCGGAAAAGGTATCGTAAATGTTCTCGCGGCGGATAAACTGTATAATTATCCTAAATTATACTCAACAGCGCTATTATGGATGTTATCCGAGCTTTTTGAAAATCTGCCGGAAGCGGGCGATCTGCCAAAGCCCAAGCTTGTTTTCTTCTTTGATGAAGCTCATCTTCTTTTCGCCGATGCTCCTCCCGTTCTGCTGGAAAAGATCGAGAGAGTCGTCCGCCTTATCCGTTCCAAAGGAGTGGGCGTATATTTTGTTACGCAAAATCCGCTTGATGTTCCCGATAAAGTTTTGGGGCAGCTAGGCAACCGCGTACAGCACGCGTTACGCGCATTTACGCCCAAGGATCAAAAAGCCGTAAAGACAGCGGCGCAGACCATGCGCGCTAATCCCGCTTTTAACACCGAGCAGGCGATTCAGGAGTTGGGTACAGGAGAAGCGCTGATCTCCTTCCTCGATGAAAAAGGCAGTCCGTCAATGGTGCAGAAATGTTCGGTAATCGCTCCGGGGTCGAGGCTTGGACCTGTTACTCCCGATGAGCATAATTCCCTTATCAAGGAATCCATATTTTACGGAAAATATGAAGAAGCCGTGGACAGAGAATCCGCTTACGAGATTCTCACCGGACGGACAGAAAAAGCTGCCGCCGGAAATTCTCCTGAAGAGAAAAAATCCGCATCGAAAACAACCGCCGCCAAACCCGCGGCAGTCAAAACAACAAAGACAGTAAAAAAGACAACGGCAAAATCTTCTTCTCAAAAAGGAGTTGGACAAGAAATGAAAGAATTTGTTTTTGGTTCAACAGGACCGAGAGGCGGAAAGAAAGACGGCTTGTTCCAAACCGCCGCAAAAACCGCAACGCGTAACGCGACCAACACTCTTGTACGCGGATTATTGGGAAACCTTAAGTTGAAGTAGGGGAGAGGGAAGTATCTATATATATAATAATAAGGGTTAATAATTAATTTTTTTACAAGCGGGGCTGTTGATTCATTTCCTCTCGTTATTGTGTTATACTAGTCCTGATAATGTCTATCTCTGCTGGTAAGGAATTGTGATATAATCAATGGCAAAAAAAATAGAAAATAACAGCGAGCCTATAGAAAAACAGCTCTGGAAATCAGCCGATAAACTCAGAAAAAACATCGACGCAGCCGAGTATAAGCATGTCGTTCTTGGATTGATTTTCCTTAAATATATCTCTGATGCTTT
>WQRT01000056.1 GCA_009786625.1 Treponema sp. | reverse complement strand
TCCAGACTGATTATTTCCCTGATGCCTGTTTTTTCGGCAGCGACAACCAAAGTCGCATCGGCAAAATCCATTGGTAAATCGGAATATTTTTCCGTCAACTGAGCGATACGAGGCATATCATGCTGGTTTATATCGCATATTATAACTCCGTGATAGGTTACCCACTCATAAAAATCCTGCTGAGCCCTGACACTAAAATCCAACATATGGGAGACTTCCGTAAAAACCGCGAGAGTACTGATGAAACTGTATTCCCGGTGCACTAAAAAATTTCTTATTTTTTGGTGCTGGTTATCATCAACATCAAAAAGAGCAATAAAAGGGCCTGAATCAATAAGAATTCTGTCTTGCACGAAGCTTCTCTTTAATACGCTGTTTATATGTGGTAGATAGATCACCTTCTCCTGAGCCGTATTTTCCAAAATACGGCAGACCCAATGTATAGGAATCAATCCCGCTTTCTTCCTGATTATAGTACATTTCCAGCGAATCAATGATAATTTCTGACATTGTTTTATTTTTGGCTTTGGAAAGAATAATGAGTTTATTCCTCGTTTCCAGCGGAAGCCTTGCGGTGGTAATCACTTCATTTTTTGATTGGTTTGCTCTAAGTAACGTCATATTACAAATTGTAATACGAAAAGAAAGTAATGTCAAGCGAATTTTAGTAAAATTTACGATTATTTTTAATACCAAATTTCTGGGATATACCCTATAATGAAGTATTAGGAGCTAAACGATGAGATACGTCTTACCGCATTATAAGACAGTTGCAGCTTTGGTTTTATTAATAACGATCGCTGTTACCGGCTTCGCCCAGGTAAACCGGGATGAAATGGAAAATCTTCCGCCTGTCACCTTTATCAATTATGAAGGTCCTCATGCGGTGGTAGACACAAGAGAGCAGATCAGGCAGATCGGCGTTACCATAGGTCAGCAAATTTATGAAAGAGAAGGCGCTCTTGCTCCGACTCTGAACGCAATGACTCTTGAGCAAAGAAGAGCATATACATACAGATATGAGATAGGCGCTCCAAGCAGATATTATATTATTCACAGCGTCTCAGGTCCGGAGGGGGAAAAACTGGATGCCGATATTATGGGTCTCGGCGTTGATACGGGAGTGGATCACATCCGCAATCTGCGCGTAATAATTCAGGGGTATCTGCAGTCGGCTTACAATTACAGCCCGAGCGACGCTCTTTTGTTAGCTCAATTTATTACGGTTTACAATGCCGTTTACCGCGGCAACTGGGATTATTTTACAGGCCGTTTTAAAACACCTGTTATCGGCAATCTTGTAAGAGAGAGAGCCGGGCTTTCCATCCGTTACGATGAATGGCCGGGAAGAACGATGATGCTGATACCGCTTGGACAAGGCATTGCCGCAATTGACACCGGCGTAATTTCCGACAGCAGAGTCATCGAAGAGATGCGCAGGGAAGATGATCAGGGTATTCCGCAAAGACAGCAGATGGTTAATTTGATGGAGCGCGAAGCTGAACAAGCAGAACGCCAGGCACAGACGGAACGCCAAACAGCAAGACAGGAAGAAAGGCAGATAGCCGCGGAAAGGCAGCAAGTTGAACAACAGAGACAGCAGACTGATGAGCAGGTTCAGTCGGGAAGAATAACGCAGGAAGAAGCAGCGCAGGTAGAACAGGAGCTTAACAGAAGAGAAGAGGATCTTGACAGGCGTCAGGCGGCGGTAGAAGAACGGCGTGAAGAAGCGCAAAATCTTGAGGATTTTGCAGCCCAACGCCGCGAAGAAGCGCAGGAACAGCGTCAGGAAATTGCTGAGGATATGCAAGCCGCCATTGCTCAGGAATCAGGCGGAGTATACGGCGTATCGATTGAAAAAGAAAGCCCGCCGATGGGAAGGATTATCCGTTATAACACACAGACAGGAAGGGAAATAAGAAGATCTCCCATGAATACGATTCATGTAAGAACCGTAACCCTTATAGACAACAGAATGATCGCGGTTGCCGGTGAAAATGTTGGACAGGGAGCGGTGCGCCTTGTCGAAGTAAACCAGAATAACCTTGAAATGGCGAGACAGGGTGATGACGATATCATACCGGGAAGCCTTTTATGGGTAAACGGAAGCGACCTGTACGCGATAACAACTGATCTTAGTAATAACAGATGTTACATTGGACGTTTTAATACGAACTTTATTTTACAGGCCAAATCCGCTGTCACAGTGCATCCTCAAGGTTCTGTTTTAATCCAGCAGGATCGCCTGTTAACACAGCGCGAAGACGGCTCTATATTGATTTTAAATCCTATGGATTTAACGGAGATAAGATTTTAAAGTATTTATAATAATACCGGGAAGTTTTTAATTTTCGGTTATTTACCGTAGATGTGTTCAAGGCCGTGGAGCAAATCCATGGCCTTTTCTTTGCAGCTTCCGCANACAGTGCCGATTTTTGTCGCTTGTTGAAGCTGTTCCCAGTTTCCGGCNCCGTTNTGAAAAGCGGCTTCTATATCCTTATCGGTGATGCCGAGGCAATGACAGATAACNACGGATGATTCCACAAATAATCCGGGACGGCCTGTTTTGACAAGGTAATCGTCAATCGCGGTACGAAGAGCCTTGTCTCCCAGAACCGAACAATGGATTTTAAAACTCGGAAGCCCGCCAAGTTTAGCTACAAGATCTTCCGGGCGTATTTTATAGGCATCCTCAATTTTCATTCCCTTAATTGTTTCCGATAACATGCTTGTAGAAGCGATTGCGCTCGCGCAGCCGTAAGTTTTCCAGCGTACATCGGTTATCACATCGTCTTTTATTTTGAGGAGCATCAGCATTTGATCTCCGCATTTGATATTCCCGGTTTGCCCTCTGGCATCAGGCGCGAAAGTGGATTCTTCTTCCAGAAGCACATTGCGCGGATTTGTGAAATGCTCTTTAACCGTATCTGAGTATAACCAGTCCGACATATCTCTCCTTTAACTCATGCCGGTAAAGTCGACATGGCGCGCAGCCGCGCGATAATAGGCGGAAGCACTTCTATTATATAATCAATATCTTCTTCCGCAATACCCCACCCCAGACTGAAACGAATCGATCCGTGAGCAAGCTCCGGGCCGACGCCTGTCGCAAGCAGCACATGAGAGGCTTCAAGACTCCCGGAGGCGCAGGCGGAACCGGTGGATGCTTCAATACCCTGCATATCAAGGGAGAGAAGGATCGCCTCACCCTCAGCGCCGGGGAACGAAACATTCAATGTGTTGGGAAGCACATCTTTCGGGTGGCCGTTTATTTTTATATGGGGGACTTTTTCTACAAGGCCTTTACGCAGTCTGTCACGCAGGGCGGAGATCTCATTGCCGTACCGGGTAACCTCGTTTTTAATTATTTCCGCCGCTTTTCCAAAACCGAGTATGCCTAAATTATTATATGTCCCGGCTCTCAGCCCGTCCTCCTGATGACCGCCGTGTACAAGCGGAAACACAGGTGATCCTTTCTTTACATATAACGCGCCTATTCCCTTTGGCCCGTAAATTTTATGCGCGGAGATTGTAATATAATCCGCTCCAAGCTCCGCGGCATTTAAAGGAATTTTTCCCACAGCCTGCACAGCGTCTATATGCATAAAAGCGCCCGCTTTTTTTACAAGGGCTGTAATTTCTTTTACATCCTGAATCGTACCGATTTCGTTGTTAGCTGCCATTACAGAAACTAAAAGCGTTTTATCGTTTAAGGCTTTCTCAAGTTCGTCAATTTTTATTTTTCCGTATTCATCAACGGGAATAATGGTAACATTGAATCCCGAGTTTTTCAGAAAAAGAGCTGAGTTTAAAACACACGGATGTTCAATGGCTGTCGTGATAAATTCGTTTCTGGAATTAAAACCCGCGTTTCCCGGCAGTTTAAAATCTTTTAATTCCGTAATGCGGCGCATCGTTTGAAAAACCGTATTGTTGGCTTCCGAGCCGCCGGAAGTAAAAATAATAGTTCCATCCTTCGAACCGATAAGATTTCCGACAGCGATTCTCGCCTGCTCTACCCTCGCGCGTGCGAGCCTTCCCGACGCGTGCATGCTTGAAGCGTTCCCGAAAATATCCAAATCCTCTATCATCGCGGCCTTCACTTCCGGCCGCAAAGGAGTCGTGGCGTTGTAATCAATGTAAACTTTTCTCATTTATTAATCCGGTTTATCTTTTTATCATAATGAATATTTAGATAAAAATCAAATAGGGGTTGGGAACTGATGACCGGGGGTCAAGTTTTAATAATTTAACAATATTTATTAAACATTTATCACTAATCACTTGCCGCTTTCTTTAGTTCGCGCTTTACTTCTTCCAGCCTTTTATTAAGCGATGCGATGGTTCTTTCAAGCCGAGATTTTTCTTTTTCAAGGAGTTCCAAAGGATCTTCTTCTTTATCTTTTTTACGAACCTGAACCTTTACGGAATCAGGGCTTTTACCTTTTACAAGCGCGGCTTCGGCGGCTTTGCGTTCATCGCTATCACGGATTCCCGTAAGAAAACGCATATTATCAGCGCCGACTTCAGGAAGCAAATCGTACTCAAAACTTTTTATCGCCATGTTGGCGGCGGCGCGCGGAATACGCAGCATTCTGTCAACATAGTCTTCAAAACGCACTCCTAATTTAAAGCAAAGATTGTGCGCTTTTATAAGATGCTTGCCCATTTCTTTTACAAGCTCGCCGTTATTTTTTAGGTATTTGTCCCTGATTAAATCCGTAAGTTTTAAAAGTTCAGGCGAGACGGAAAATATATCGCTGTATATCTTTTTCTCTTGAGCTTTATCAAGAAGATCGTGAAAGATCGCCCAGAACTCGCTGTTATGCGCTCTTGGCGAAAGAGTGCCTCCTCTTGAACACGCGTGAAGATGATGGGCATACTCGTGTATCGCCGTGTAGAGTAACAGATTATCGCCGGTATCACCGCTTTGAAAGTTCCGGTTGTGAATTATTATTTCTCTTGATGCTGGTTTATAAAGACCGTTCACTTTTTTGCTTTTCTTGCCTGAAAACACAAGCGAGAACTCAAGCGGCGCGTCTTCTATTTTTAAAAGTTTTTCTTTTATTGTATCCTGATTCACAATGCATGCTCCTCAATTTTTTCCATGGCGAGCGTCGCTGCTGCGATGCAGGCTGTATCGGTGCGCAGCGCGCGATCTCCCATTGAAAGCCTTGTAAAACCGGCTTTTTCGAATATGTCGCGTTCTCTGTCCGACCATCCTCTCTCAGGACCTATTGCTATTACAACCGGGCGGTTTGAGGGAACCAGATTAAAAATGGAACCTTCCGCTCTTATATTATCCATTACCGCAAGAAGCGGATGTTTACGGCCGCTGTCCCACGGACGTTTATTTAACCATTCGTCCATATTTTCATATACATTCAAAGCCGGAATCATTGTATCACGCGCCTGGACAGCTCCTTCGATTAACGCGGCGCGCGCTCCCCCGTCTGTCATCAATTTTGTATCACGGTAACTTTTTTCGCCAAGCTCAGCGCCCGCGATATCAATCTCTGAAACTCCGATGTTGGAAAGACTTTTTAAAATGCGGCGTAATTGAATTTGACGTACAAACGAGACAGCCATTCTTAAACGAAGCCGCGGGGGAGGCGGCATAAAATTATTCATTGTAACAAGAATCGATCCGTCAAAATTAATCTTTTCAATCCTGCCCGTACCGCGCATACCGCCCAGTACTCCGGCTTCAAAATCATCACCCTGTTTTTTATGAAGCACTTTTAAAAGATGAATCGTCCTTTGATCCCTTCTTGCAAGACTGTGGCCTAATTCATGTTCTTCTAATAAAATAATGTTCACACAGACAGTATATCAAAAATACAATGCCTTACAATAGCAGTAACTTAAAACCCTGTGCTTTTAAGTTCATAAAAAGTTTCGTTGTCATCACGGTGAGCATCCCTCATTACCGTATTCATATCTATTTTATTTTTAATCGTCTCTGTAACAAGAGCGCGGACTTTGAAACGCGATGTTTTTGAAACAAGCACCCTCGCCTTGATTGCGGGCCTTCCGTTTACGGAATATCCGGTTTCGGCGGACCAGTAAAATGTACATTCACCGGCATCAATCCCGAACCGCCATGAAAATTTTTCATAATCCAAAAGCCCCCTTACGAGTGCGCATGCTTTATCCACGGGACTGTATGATCTTATAGGAGTACCGTCATCCGCTTCTCCGCAGATAGCGAGCGAGGGATTTGGATCAAGAGGAGATCCAAAACACGCAAGGATTGTATCGCCTTCAAAACCGACGATAACTGCGCCCGAAGAGAAAATTACTTTTTTAACAGAGGAGACAAAAGCCTTTCTCAGTTTTCCCGAATCCTGTTGTTTTTCTGTTTCTTCCTTCCCAAGTAAATTAACATCTTTTATTGCGATGATTGCCGCGTAGGCTGTGCATATCTGCGAAGGGGCTGGTTTTCCGATTTTTATCAGGTTCGCAAGAGCGGTATCAGACATAGCGGCTCCGTACGCAAAGCGGAAATTACGCGCCCTCCGGCTTAAGTACGCGCATTTAAAGTAAAATAAAAATAATGTTCCGCAAAGACTTGCGAGTAACACAACCGCAGGATCGATCCAGTATGAATAATTAATAAAAATAAATGAAAAGGCGCAGGCGGATATAACGCTTAATATTATACCGGTAATAAACAGAAAAAACGGACTTAAAAGAAAAATCAAAATAAGTACAAGCGCACAAGCAATGACAGAACCTGTAATAATAGCACGGTCATACGCGCTTTTAATATGAGAGCCTGTGATAACCGTGTTTGCTATAAGCGCGGAATAAAGAGAAGAAGCCTCCGGTCCCATTATGCAGTATGAAAAATGAAGTTCATTTTTTAAAGTTGAATGTATGGCGTTTAACGTACTGTACTGCTCGCGCATCATTCTAAACGCTCTTTTCATGTCATCTCTCATTTTAATAAGTTCATTACGTTCCGCTTCATACGTTATATCAATTGCGATAATTTCACTTTCATATAATTCTGTAAGATTATTTTCCGCGGTACTGTTAAGAAAGTTTTCTATGCTTTTAAGATAATTGGCGCGTCCTGTTATCCACGCAATCCGGTTATTATCATCCGGCGACAGAAGAAGATCATCACGCAGAACATTGGCGTGATCGCCGAGGAACAAAGGAGATAACTCAGGCAGAGTCTGCGAAAAGATGCCAAGCTCGTTCGCCGCCGCCAATGTATCGCGCATATCGATATCAGCAAGTTTGTATTCATGAAAAAGCGATATGTCAACGCGGCGGAAAGCGGCATTCCACGCCGTTATTATATTTCCGTCCTTATCAAGCTGAATATCAAATTCACTTCCATCCGCCCTGCGCATCCAGAATATCTGTCCGTTATNTGAAGATTCAACATGCGAAGCGATAAACCGGTTTTTCANGTTNACGTACACAGGATGTTCAAAAGAAAGATTTTGATCCAAAGGCCTTATCCGCCTGATTTTTCCGTCGCTGTCATAATACGGCTCTTCTTCAACTTCAAGATAATTTCCGAAAACCGCGACGGAACGAAGAAAATCTTCATCTCTGTCAATCAGCGCGGAAAGCAGCCGCTCCCTTCCAAGCTCCGTAAGTTCTACAAGCCGCTCGACATAAGACGGCGCTTGCAGCGGCGAAACTGAACCCATTCTTATTCCTTCAAACAGGTTGCGGATATTAGAGCCGACAAGACCGTATTCTTCGCTAAAGCGCCGGCGAATCTGCGTCTCTGTCAGCGTAACAGGCGATGATGACGGTGAAAGCGAGCCTGTCATTATAAAAGAAGCCGCACCCATCTCCGTAAGCGTCATTAACACATTAAAAAGTTCGCTTCCATCTGTCATTTCATCAGACTCGATAATTAATATTTCGCGCGATACAGCCTGCGGTTTGTGATAACTCAAAAGAAAATCATAATGCGGACCCAGTTTGGGACCGGAGAAAAGATAATTAAGGAGAAAAACCATTCCTACGGCGATTACAAGGCCGCCAAGAAGCATAAAAAAAGAATTCTTGAATGAAATGTGAGACGGCATATTTAAATTTATACATAATGTGGTAAAATATACAAGGCGTTAAATATTTATGGAGGAGCAAATGGCAAAGAAATTTTTAGATGAAGATTTTCTGCTTGAAACTGAAACGGCGAAAAGCCTTTACAGCGCGGCAAAGGATGAACCTGTATACGATTATCACTGCCATCTTATCCCTTCGCAAATAGCGGAAAACCGGCAGATGAGCGACATTACTGACGCATGGCTTTCAGGCGATCATTATAAATGGCGTATGATGCGAGCGATGGGTATTGAGGAAAAATATATTACGGGAAACGCGGACAGTTATGAAAAATTTCTGGCGTGGACGCGCACTGTGGAAAACCTGATTGGCAATCCGCTTTACCACTGGACTCATCTTGAACTTCAAAGGTATTTTGATATTTACGATCCGCTTACCATGCAAAACGCGCCTGCGATCTGGGAGAAGGCAAATGCTCTATTAAAAACTCCGCCGCTTTCAGTAAAAGGCATTTTTGATAAATTTAATATTTACGCCGCAGGTACAACCGATGATCCTGTTGATTCGCTTGAGTTCCACCGCGCCATAAGCGGGGGGACAGCTCCGATAGGAAAAATTAATACAAAAGTAATTCCGTCATTTCGTCCCGACAGAGCGCTTGAATTAAACGGCTCAGATTTTACAGGTTATCTTAATATGCTGTCACGCGCAAGCGGAATTAAAATTAAATCGACTGATGATGTTCTTTGCGCTCTTGCGAACAGGCTTGATTTCTTTATATCGATGGGATGCCGCTCATCGGATCACGGACTTGAATATATTCCATACTCCGATCCATCCGCGGGAAATATGGAAGAATCTTTTAGAAAAGCGATGGCGGGAGAGAAAGTCCCCATACAGGACGCGGATGCCTGTAAAGCGAATATGCTTGCATCTCTCGGCTCAATATACGCGGAGCGCGGAATCGCGATGCAGCTTCATTTCGCGGCGATAAGAAATGTTAGTACAAAATCTTTTAACAGCCTCGGCGCAAATACAGGTTACGACGCTGTTAACGACAATCAATCTTCCGTCAGTCTTGCTTCCCTTCTTAACCGCATCGAAAAAGAAAAATACGGACTTCCAAAAACAATACTCTACTCGCTTAATCCGAAAGATTACTACCCGATCGCCTCAATCATGGGAGGATTCCAAAGCTCAGGCGTTATCTGCAAATTGCAATTGGGCAGCGCGTGGTGGTTCTGCGATCACAGAGACGGCATGGAAGAGCAGCTTCGCGTCCTTGCGAATCTTGGATGCCTTCAGGGTTTTGTCGGCATGCTGACAGACAGCCGGAGTTTCCTGTCATATCCGCGCCATGAATATTTCCGCAGAATTTTATGCAATTTAATCGGCCGCTGGGTGGAAAACGGCGANTATCCGCGCGATATGCAAAGACTGGAAAAAATTGTCCGGGATATTTNGTTTGGAAACGCGAAAAGATATTTTGGAAATTAAAGTTACACAGCCGTTACGCTGATTTTTCCCTCTATGTCTCTTTCCAGTATTTTCTTCCGCTTTATTAAATTTTGATACGCCTGTTCAAAATGATCTTTAATAACGGGTGTTAATTTATCCCAGCCATATCTTTGCGCCGCTTCTTTGAATAAACCATCTTTATGAATACCGTAACTGTTTGTAATAAATTTTAACATTTCATCTTCAAAGTTCGTTACGGGAACATCTTTGGGTTCGCTGCCGTAAAATTTGGGACGCGCCATTTTCACGGGAGCTTGCAGGCGTTCACTTATTTTTAAAAATTCATTTTTTTGATTAGGTACTGTTTGCGACGCTTTACCGTAATCAGAAACCGCTTTTTTAACCGCTTCCAGCAATTTAGCGCCTTCATTTTTTGGATCTTTTATCCAGTCAGCCGACCACACGCGGTACATTGACCAGCCCATGTTTTCAAGAACGGCATGACGCAGTCTGTCACGTTCACGCGAAGATCTTGCGCTGCTGTAAGATTCACCGTCACATTCTATTCCTATCGCGTAACAGCCCTCTTTGGACGGATGGCGCACCGCAAGATCAATTCTGTAACCTGAACAGCCAACCTTAGATTGAACATCAAATCCGTTATCTGTAAGAAAATTGTAAATAGAAGCTTCAAACTGATCTTTTTGCCATGAAGAAGTATTATCTGAAACTTCGTTCATTAAAACGGTAGGACCGTTAATCGCAAAATCGATATACAGCTTTAACAATTTTGGCCCGTCGCCGCTTACCTTTGCAGGGTCAATATCACCAGGTTGAATCGATCCTACCAGTTTGATATTATGCCTTGCCCGCGTTACGGCGACATTAAGCCTTCGCTCTCCCCCGTCCCGGCTTAAAGGTCCAAAGTTCATGATAAATTTTCCTTCCGCGTCAGGCGCATAACCAATGCTGAATATAATTGTATCGCGCTCATCTCCCTGAACTGTTTCTAGATTTTTTATAAAAAAACTTTCGTTATCATCATCGTTAAAAAACGATTCATAATCGTGGTTTTCTTTTCTCATTTTAATAACCGCGTCCGTAATTGCTGATTGCTGCGTTTCTCCGAACGCGATAATGCCGAGGCTTCGCTTAGGATATTTCAGAAAATGTTCAAAAACTAGCTGTGCGGTTTTTTCCGCTTCAGCTTGATTTCCCCTTCTGCCTCCTCTGTCATAAATACCGTTAGGGACATGAATGTATTGAACGCCTGTATCATCAGCTTTTTCAATAGATGACGGGAATGTTGTGAGATTTCCGTTGTAGATTTTTTTATTAGAAAAAACTATCAAGTCCTCATGGCAGCTGCGGTAATGCCACGACAGCATTTTTGACGGAAGAAGGCTCGCTTCGTCTAACAGCGAATCAAACGCGCCTGAGTCGTCTGCGTCTTCCTCGTACTCTTCATCCTGCGATGACATGGACACGCCGAAAAAATCCGTCGGCGGAAGCTGCTTACTGTCACCTGTGATGATTGCCTGCTTAGCGCGGAAAAGAGAGCAGATCGCGTCTTCCGTTCTAATCTGCGACGCTTCGTCAAAGATGACAGTGTCGAATGAAAAATTAGACGCGCTTAAATATGTGCTTACAGATAACGGAGAAAGCATCATGCACGGTTTTAATATCTGAAGGACATTCGGAAGAGACGCTATCAGTTTTCGCGCTGACATAAGCTTACGCTGTTTTTTCATTTCCCTTTTTAACAGTCCAATCTCGTCATGCTCAGATACACATGTATTTAAAGACGGCAGCCTTTTAATAAGAGCGCTTAGGAGGCTGTCCCTTGATATTTCAAGGTGCAGTTTATCGTTGTTTCTAAATGATATAATTAAATCTTCATGGTTGTGTCCCCTAAAATCCTTCACCGTAGGATATTTATCTATTACTGCGTCCAACCATACTCTGTAAAAATGTTTTTCGAACGCTCCTTTTAATTCATCGTATCCGGGTTCTTTTTCTTCGATTTGCTCAAAAAATTCTGTTATGCGCAATTCATCAAATTTGTTTTTAATTTTTCTGTAATCCGTGTAATGCTCAAGCGCGGTAAAATCACCGGCGCAGGATGTAATATGACAGCTTAATTCCTTAAGCGGCCTTTTTATGATCTCTTCCCTTTGTTCAAACATTGACGCGAAATCATTTAATAAAGGCAGCGACGCCTTAGTCCATTCGCCGATTACAAGCAGTAGTTCCTTCGATTTATAAACGGTTTTTTCATCACGCGAGCAGACATTTTCTAAATAAATATCGAAAATATCTTCATTTTGAATTAAGTTTGACAATTTTTGCGTCCATTCAAGTTTATCCCGTAACGCCTTATAATCTGAATTACTGTCAATTGTGATTCCAAGCGATGATTCTAATTTTACGCTATATGTTCTTAATGCATTTTCAGTTTCTTTTAACAAACCATCAGTTTCATCCCGCTTATTTATAATTTCCGCCAGCAGATTATTCAAAAAGTTGATATTTTCATTAATGTCATTTAACGTTTTATTTTGATTTTCGTATTCGATTCTGATTTTTTGCGCTGATGTCAATTGTTCAAGCAGAACAAGCGTTTCATCAAATGATATTTTACTTTTTCTTTTTAAACAGGTAAATATTTTCTTGTTATTAATTAAATATCCCGGATTTAACTTACCAAGCGTTGATCTGTAATCGGCGCGGTACCGCCTGTAAACATCCTCTGCGTCAATCTCAAATATTTCCTCGTCATACTCATCCTTGAACTTATTTTTTTCTGTTTCCCATTCACTTTTAAATTTTGCAGTATTACATTTCTGTTCATTTATTTGTATATCTAAATTTTTTAATTCTTCAATTTTATTATTTATTTGATCATCCAGTTCATTTAACGTATTGACAAGCTCATCCTTTTTGCGACAGTTTAACTCAAACTGTGTTAAATTATCTATAATCTCAGTTACAGAAAGTTTTATCCACGAAGACGGAACACCGGGAGACGCGGCGGCATGTGATAATATATCTGTAATAAAACTAAAATCTTCGGCGCTCCGGCTTTTATTTGAACCGAACAACTCATTTATTTCATCAAACAGTTTTAATCCGCTGTTTGCTGCCGTTATCATTTTTTTAGAATCAACCGAAAAATCCTGACGGAATTTTAAGTCGATATCCTGATTTATATATCCTTTCCAAGGATTATCTTTCTGATATCCACTTGACTCGATAATGCGCGATAATTCATCAAGTAAAGATAAAAATTCCGAATATTGTGAAGATGTTACACCGCTTGCGTTTTCAATGTTAAACGAAATATCAGGATATTTCTCCAAAGACGCGATTTTTCCGTTAGCGTAAAAAATTGTGCAGTCAAGAGGCTCAACGTTTGTGTGCAATTCGCTTACATAAGCGTTTAGCTGTCCGCGCTGCTTTTTTAATTGGAGAAACTTCCTCTCTATCTCCTTTGTTAATAAAGAGGCATCCTTTGAAGCAAAATCCAGCGATTTTTCGATTTGATCAAAAACCTCGCGCCGCTTAATGTTGTGATTGTGCAAAGTAAAGCAAAAAGGAGAAAGCCCTGCCTGACTGAGACGTTTGTGAACAACCTCAACCGCCGCCATCTTTTCCGCAACGAACAGAACGCGTTTTCCCTGCGCGAGAAGCTCCGCGATAATATTTGTGATGGTCTGGCTTTTCCCTGTTCCCGGAGGTCCTTGTAAAATAAAACTAACGCCTTTTTTCGCGAGAAGTATCGCGTCATGCTGGCTTGAGTCGGCATCAATTACGTTGAATACTACCTGCGGATCTATTGAATCATGATCAAGATTGATTCCGGCGGAATTTGACGTAACATCCGCTGCGGATTCACCGGCGATTGCTTTAATTACAGGGTGGCTTTTTATTACAGCGGAGTTTACCTCAATATCCTTGTACATATTAATTTTTAAAAATGAAAAAAGTGATAATTCAACATCGTAATCTATCTGCCATTTTTTTTGTTCACATATTTTTTTTATCTGTTCAAAATATTCTTTTAGATCCATATCGGCGTTATAGACAGGCAGACTTATTCCAAAATCGTTTTGTAGTCTCGCGCTCAGCGCTTGGTTGGCGGTAATTTCGTCATCATGCGGGTTTAAAATATATGGAGAAATAATTTTTTCCTGTGATAGTTTCGCCGGAACAAGCAGGATAGGCGAGCGCATCATGTCCTTAGAGCTTTTTTCCTGCCAAATTAAAAAAAAGAAAGCGAGAAAGAGGGAGTTTAACCCTTTTTCCTCAGAAAACGATCTTGCTTTTTGCTTAAGGTGCCGCAGAGTCTTTTGAGTGTCAGCTAACGTTTGATTTGTGATTAGACCGGCGCTCTTTTTTTTGGTAGATTCTTCATCAGAAGGAAAACTAAGGGGTTTTTCATCATCAACAAATATTTTCCAAAGGGTAAAAATGTCCGGTTCTTTTACGCCGATTGAATTACGCGAAACGCGGACTTTCTCAGAGGAAGCGTCAAAAGAAGGCGGGCAATTTATCAGCCTGTTTTTTCTGCCTAGATCCAAAAGGCGGCTTTTCCAAAAATCAATCTTAGCGTCCAGCTTACCCATATATTTCCTTTTATTAACCGCTAACTATTCGAATATAAGATATTTAGCCGCGAACCACACTAACCACACGAACAGAAGATGCTGTTATATAATTTTTTAAAACTAATTCCTGCTCGTATGGTTCGTGACTATTTCAAAAAATTATCTTTGAATTCTCGCGGAGCCGCCTTTGGCGAAGGCCTCAACTTGATCCAGACTGAACATTGAGGTATCACCGGGTGTTGTTGTGACTAACGCTCCGTGCGCCCAGCCGAGATTAAGTGATTCCTGCGGATCTTTACC